>JBFMBH010000206.1 GCA_040755095.1 Thermodesulfobacteriota bacterium | reverse complement strand
TCCTCCTTTGAGCCCTTTCCCGGAGGCCAGCCGCAGCCATGCCCCCAGACAACGGCCACCGAGGCCTCCTCGACAGCGGCGGTGACAAGCTGCTCTTCACCACCCCCATCCGGGAGGTGCTCCAGAAGGCGGTGATCACCGCCCCGGCCGCCGCCTCCATCCGGGAGGCCGCCGGTGTCATGGCCCGCCACCGGATCAGCTCCCTGGTGCTGGTGGATGGCGCCGGGACGCCCGCCGGCATGGTCACCGACCGGGACCTGCGGGACAAGGTGGCGGCCCAGGGCCGGGACGTGGACACCGGCGTCGGCGGCATCATGAGCACCAACCTGCGCTGCATCGAGGCCAGCCAGTACTGCTTCGAGGCGGTGCTCAAGATGATCCAGGAGAACATCCACCATCTCCTGGTCATGGACCAGGGCCGCCTCGCCGGCATCATCACCAACCACGATCTGATGATGGTCCAGGGCACCTCGCCCATCGCCATCGTCCGGGAGATCGAGGTGCAAAGCTCCATCGCCGGCCTGGTGCCGGCGGCGGAAAAGGTCAATCGCATCATCGGCCTCTTGGCCAAGGAAGGGGCCCGGGCCAGCAACATCATGCGCATCATCACCGAGATCAACGATCGGCTGGTGAAAAAGGTGCTCCAGATCACCGAGCGCGCCCTGGGGCCGCCTCCCCTCCCCTACTGCTGGATCGGCTTTGGCAGCGAAGGCCGCCAGGAGCAGACCTTCAGGACCGACCAGGACAATGCCCTGGTCCTGGCTGACGCCGCCTCCCCCCAGGAGGCCGGCGCGGCGGCGGTCTATTTCGAGACCTTCAGCCTGGCGGTGCGGGATGCCCTGGCTCTGTGCGGCTTTCCCTTGTGCACCGGCGGCTACATGGCCGCCAACCCGCAATGGCGCCAGCCGCTGGCCGTCTGGAAGGATCTCTTTTCCCGCTGGCTCAGCACCCCAACCCCGGAGGCCCTCCTGCGGTCGGTCATCTTCTTCGATTTCCGGCCGCTGGCCGGCGAAATCGCCCTGGGCGCGCAGCTTCGGGCGCACCTGGCCGCGGCGCTGCCGGGTCGGGACATGTTCTTCAAGCATCTGGCCGAGATGACGGCGCGGCTCAGGCCGCCTCTCAATCTGTGGAAGGGCTTCATCCTGGAGAAGACCGGCACCCACAAGGGCATGCTGAACCTCAAGGTCAAATGTCTGGCCCCGCTCATCGATATCGTGCGCCTGTTCAGCCTGGAGAAGGCGCTCCCCCAGACCGGTACCCTGGAGCGCCTCGCCGCCTTGCGGCCCATCCACCAGACCGCCGCCGACTATGGGGACGAACTGGCGCAGGCCTTCGAATTCCTGTCCCTGCTGCGCATCCGCCAGCAGCTGGCCGCCATCGAGGTGGGGACGGCGCCGGACAACTACATCAATCCCTACCGGCTGTCCATGCTGGAAAGGCGCCTGCTCCGGGAGGCCTGCGAGATCATCAGCCGGGTGCAGGACTCCATCGTCAAACGCTACCGTCCCGGCACCACGATGTGAGGGGCCAAGGCCACAGTTCTTGTTTTCGCCGCGCTGTTCACGCTACCATCAACGCCGGGCCGGCGGCAGGTGCGCCGGCCCGGGCTCTTCGCCGCCACGAGATTGTATGGCTGGCGTCCCGCTTTCGGCCGCTGGCCCCTAACCCTGAACACGCAAGGAGGACGCAATGGCAGAAAAGGAGATCTCCGTTCTTCTGGACGAGCACCGGGTCTTCCCGGCCCCGGCCGAGTTCGCCCAGCAGGCACACATCAGCTCCCTGGCCCAGTACGAGGCCATGTACCGGCGCTCCGTGGAGGATCCGGAGGGCTTCTGGGGCGAGATGGCCGACCAGTACCTCACCTGGTTCAGGAAGTGGGACCGGGTTTTGGACTACACCTTCGAGAAGCCGTCCATCAGCTGGTTCAAGGGCGGCCAGCTCAATGCCTGCTACAACTGCATCGACCGCCACCTGGACGGCGAGCGCCGCAACAAGGCCGCCATCATCTGGGAAGCGGACGACGGCTCCTACCGGACCTACACCTACCAGCAGCTCCATTACGAGATTTCCCGGTTCGCCAATGTGCTCAAGAAGCAGGGGGTGAAGAAGGGCGACCGGGTCAGCATCTACATGCCGATGATCCCGGAGCTGCCCATCGCCATGCTGGCCTGTGCCCGGATCGGCGCCATCCACTCCATCGTCTTCGGTGGTTTTTCCGCCAATGCCCTCCGGGACCGGATCAACGACTGCGGCGCCTCGCTGCTCATCACCTCGGACGAGGGCGTGCGGGGTGGTCGCAAGGTGCCCATGAAGGTCAATGCCGACCGGGCCCTGGAGGAATGCCCCTCGGTGCAGAAGGTGCTGGTGGCCAAGCGGGGCTCCGGCGACGTGCCGATGAAGGACGGCCGGGACCTGTGGTGGCACCAGGAGGTGGCGGCGCCGGATATCAGCGCCCAGTGTCCGCCCGAGGTCATGGATGCCGAGGATCCCCTGTTCATCCTCTACACCTCCGGCTCCACCGGCAAGCCCAAGGGCGTGCTCCACACCACCGGCGGCTATTGCCTGTACACCAACATGACCTTCCGCTGGATCTTCGACTACCACGAGAAGGAAACCTTCTTCTGCACCGCGGACATCGGCTGGGTCACCGGCCACAGCTACATCGTCTACGGCCCGCTGTCCGCCGGCGCCACCTCCCTGCTCTTCGAGGGCGTGCCCACCTATCCGGACCCGGGCCGCTTCTGGGCGATCTGTGACAAGCACCAGGTGAGCACCATCTACACGGCGCCCACCGTCATCCGGTCGCTGATGCGGGAGGGGGAGAAATGGGTGCACCAGCACCGGCTGACCTCCCTGAAGCTCCTGGGCACCGTAGGCGAGCCCATCAACCCCGAGGCCTGGATCTGGTACCACACCCATGTGGGCAAGGGGAAGCTGCCCATCGTCGACACCTGGTGGCAGACCGAGACCGGCGGCATCCTGATCTCCCCCTTGCCGGGCGCCATGACCTTGAAGCCCGGCTCGGCGCTGCGGCCCTTCTTCGGCGTGGTGCCGGCGGTGCTCCGCCAGGACGGCACGCCGGCGGCCAGCGACGAGGGCGGGCATCTGGTGATCGAGAAGCCCTGGCCGGGCATGATCCGCGGCACTTACGGGGATGTGGACCAGAAGCGGGTGAAAGAGGTCTACTTCAGCCAGCATCCGGGCAAATACTTCTCCGGTGACGGCGCCCGCATCGACCGGGACGGCGACTACTGGATCATGGGCCGCATCGACGATGTCATCAACGTCTCCGGCCACCGGATGGGCACGGCGGAGATCGAAAGCGCCCTGGTCAGCCACGAGTCGGTAGCCGAGGCCGCGGTGGTGGGCTTTCCCCACGACATCAAGGGCGAGGGCATCTACGTCTACGTCACCCTCAAGGAGGGCATCGAGCCCACGGACGAGCTGGCCAAGATCCTCCGGGGCCACGTTCGGACGATGATTGGCCCCATCGCCACCCCGGACAAGATGCAGTTCTCGCCCGGCCTGCCCAAGACCAGAAGCGGCAAGATCATGCGCCGCATCCTGCGCAAGATCGCCAAGGGCGATGTCTCCGACCTGGGCGACACCAGCACCCTGGCCGATCCAACCGTGGTGGACAGCCTGGTGACCAACCGGGTCTGAGACCGCCCGGGAAGCACCAAGGCCCCCAGCCGGCACCAAGCCGGCCGGGGGCCTCTTTTTTCCGCCGGGCACCGCCGCCCGCCGCTCACCCGTAGGGGCAGCCCGGCGAGGCCAATGGACATGCGCGCCCACCGGCGCTGCCCCCCTACACCTCCGGCGGACGGGATATCTCCTGCCCGGCGGGCCGGGATCCCCGCCCCTGCAGCCAGCGGCCCAGGGCCACCGAGCCCACCACCGCCACCACGCCGAAGGAGAAGACGCTGGCCACGAGCGGCAGACCGTGGCTGCGCAGGAGGTCCAGGGCCACCACCCGCAAGGCGCCGGCCAGCGCCAGGCCGACCCCGACCGCCAGGAGCTCGCCATGCCGGCGGCGGGCCCCCAGGACGAGGAGAAGGATGGCGCCGGTGTTGACCAGGATCGTCTGGCTGCAGCCAAAGACGCCGGCGAAATCGGCGGCGGCCGGATCCAAAAAGAGCGCCAGCCCCAGACGGCCGGCGGCAAAGGCGCCGGCCAGGCCGGCCAGCAGCACGGCCAGGGCGGAGCGGTCCTCGTTGTCCAGCCAGCCGAAACAGGCGGAGGTGCGGGGCGGCGGCTGCCGCCGGCACCAGGAAAAGTGGCCGAGGGCCAGGACCGCCACCATGGCGCCTGCGGCCAAGCCGGCCCAGGGCTGCCGGGACGGCACGACAAAGGCGCCCCCCAGGGTGCCGGCGAGAACAGCCGCCACCTGCAGGCCGTAGCTGGTGGCACGCACACCACCGCTGTCCCAGAGCCTGGCTGCGGCCATGAGGCCTGCGGCCATCAGCGACCAGATCGGCACCGCCCACACCACGCCTCCCAGGACCTCGGGCAGACCCACCAGGGTCAGGCAGACACCGGCCGCCACAAAGGCGTTGGTGCCGGGTGCGCCAACCAGCTGGCGGCGGCCGAGCCAGGCGGCCAGCCCGAACAAGA
>JBFMBH010000205.1 GCA_040755095.1 Thermodesulfobacteriota bacterium | reverse complement strand
ACGCTCTGAAGTCGATAATAACGGCAACGTGATTAAGGCTAATTACGGAAAATTACAAGGAGATATCCGGGTATACAAAAAGGCACAGGTCAGTTTTTTCTACTATTTCAACCCGGATGGCACTCGCAACATAGAAGAGGATCCGAAAAAAAATCTTTTCGAGAAATGATCGTTCCTGGCCGCCGACCGCGCCCTGGAAAAAGGCCTGCGCGACGCCTTCCAGCGCAGCCGCACCCAGGTGGCGCAAATCGAAGCGGCAATGCTTGCAAGCACCTCGCCGCAGGCCGCCCTGACCCGGCTCAAGGAGGCGGGCAGTGCCATCCGCGCCGACCACGAGGCCTATCTGGCCAGGCTCCATGAACAGGGCGCCCGCCTCGATGCCCAGGGCCAGGGCC
Organism: Thermodesulfobacteriota bacterium; assembly: GCA_040755095.1. NCBI lineage: Bacteria > Pseudomonadati > Thermodesulfobacteriota > Thermodesulfobacteriota bacterium. Next base: position 4,266 of record JBFMBH010000205.1, on the reverse strand, counting down.
GGGCCATGACCCGCCATGCCGAGATGGAGGAGCGATATGGCCAGGCGGTCAGCCGCTATCTGGCCGCCCTGGACGCGCTGGCAACGGAGCAGCCCACCCTGGCGCAGGTCAGGGAGCTGCGGGCCATCCTGGCGGAGATCCTGCCCGAGCGCCCCTACCGCATCCACGGCAGCCTCCCCTACCGCCACCTCAACCTGCCTTCGCGCAAGCCGGTGACCACCCCGGCGGTCGTCCCTGCCTACCGGGGCGGCACTGCGGACTTCGCCGGCGCCGACCTTACTGCGAGCCCCGAGGCGCCCATCAGCCCGGCCATCGCCGGCCTGGCCCGATCCCTGGACTGGAGCCCGGTGGCGATGTATGAGTGGGTGAAGAACAACGTCAAGACCGAGTGGTACTGGGGGGCGATGAAAGGGGCCGAGGAGACCCTGCGCCAGAAGAGCGGCAACGACGCCGACCAGGCAACGCTTTTGGTCGCCCTGCTCCGGGCCGCGGGATTTCCGGCCCGGTACGTGCACGGGGTCGCCGAGTTCCCGGACATCGAGGCGGCCAAGGCCCAGACCGGGCTCGATGATCCCCAGGCCATCGCCCGCCTCCTGCAGAAGGCGGGCATCCCCTGCGAAACGGTGATCAGCGGCGGCCGGATCAGCAATCTGCGCTTTGAGCACCTCTGGGTCGAGACCCTGGTCCCCTACGCCAACTACCGCGGTGCGGTCCTCGATGAGCAGGGCCGGACCTGGCTCGCCCTGGACCCCAGCATCAAGACCAGGGGCTACAGCGAGAACAGCCCGGTGCCGGCCCTGGCCGGCCTGAACCTGGCCGGGGTCCGCTCTGACTACCTGGCCGCGATGCGGAGCGAGACGCCGCTGACCTTCCTGCGGAGCCGGATCAACGAGCAATTGGCGCTGACCAGTCCGGGCACCGGCTACCCTGACCTGCTGCGGCGCCGCACCATCAACCGCGAGGAGATGCAGATCCTGCCCGCCGGCCTCCAGTTCACCGCGGCGGCAATCACCGGCGAGTACGCGGCCCTGCCCGATACCCTCCTGCACCGGGTGAGGTTCACCGCCACCACCAGCGACCAGCGGCCGGTCTTCGACCAGACCCTGCCGGTCCACCAGCTCGCCAGCCGGAGCCTGGCCGTCACCTTTGAGCCGGAGACCATCGAGGACCAGGAGATCATGAACTCCTACGGCGGCCTGGATCTCACCCCCCTCTATCTGATCCGCCTGCGGCCGGTGCTCACCGTGAACGGCAAGCGGGAGATCGTCGGCACGCTCGGCCTGACCGCCGGCGCGGACTTTACCCTCACCACCGAGCTCATCGCGCCCGCCACCAGCCAGCGCGTAGACAACACCCTGGTCGCCGGCTACCCGACGGTCATCGGCCTGGCGGCCCAGCAGGCCCCGGGCCTGACCGCGGTCCCCCTCGCGGGGATGAACGCCGAACGGCTGCTCTTCGAACAGGCCGTCTCCTATCTTCACCAGGGCAACCAGGCGGAAGAGGAGCTCGCTTCGCTGCTGCAGCTGACCCTGGCCCGGCCCCTGCCGACCCTGGTGACCGTGGGCGGGGTCCTGGACGTGGTGGCGCTCCTCGATACGCCGCACGGGTTCGCCTGGCAGGGGTTGTATCTCGACGCCGACCTGCGGGCGGTGGAGCTCCTGGGCGGGCTGGCTCCTTCCGGCTCCGACCCGGCCCTCCTGTTCATGGAGCTGGCCGGCCTGCACCACTCCGTGCTGGAGCATCAGGTCTTTGCCGAGGGGTTCGGGGTGGACGCGGTCTCCACCGCCAAAATGCTCGGCCTGGCCAATGCAAGCGGCCTGCCGATCCAGCTCCTCCACGGGGGCAACATCGGCACTGTGCTCCCGGGCCTGAACCTGCCGCCGTCCATCGCCGCCGATATCGCGGCCGGCGTGCACCAGGGGTATGCAGTCACCATCCCGGCCACGGAGCTGAGCTACGAGGACTGGGCCGGCTACGCCTATCTGGTGGAGAGTGGCCTCGATTTCGGCTGGATGCTCGCCGGGGGGATCGCCGGCGGCATGACCGCCTTGAGCCCGGAGCGCTGGCCCCCGGAGTATCGCGACATCCTGACCAACCCTGACTCGGACTTCTCGGACAATCCCCTGGCCGCGGTGGAGCTGCGGGTGATCCGGGGACCGGGTCTCCTGAGCGGCACCGCCGGTGCACAGTTGCCGAGCCCCCTGCTGGTCGTGGCCCTGGACCGGGAGGGCAGGCTGGTCAAGGGAGTAACGGTCACCTTCACCGTCCGGGCCGGCGGCGGCAGGGTCCGCGCCCTGGCCGCTGACGGCTGGACGAGCAGCGCCGCGGTCACCACCGGCCAGGACGGCCGCGCCCGGGTCGAGCTGCTCTGTCCCGAGTCCACCACCAGCGGCAACCCCACCACCGCCCGCAACCCGGAGGACATGACCGTGCAGCAGGTGGACGAGACCGTGATCGAGGTCACAAGCGACACCGGGCTGCAGACCGACGTCCCGATCACCGTCGCCACCTTCCCCGGACCCGCCCACCACCTCCGGGTCACCGGCGACGGCGGCAGCGGCCCCATCCTCACCTGGGGGGCCACCCTGGTCGCCTTTGTGGAGGACCAGTTCAACAACCCCATCAACAAGGTGCCGGTCCACTTCAGCATGGGCGCGGCCCAGCCGAGGTCCGCCTGCGCCTCCGAGACCGGCGACCAGCCGGGACTGCTCATCCCCGTCGATGCCCCCTGCATGCAGCACATCCCGGTCTACGGCGAGTGCGGCAGCCAGACCCTGGATACCGAGACCGCCCTGCACACCGGTGCCGTGGCCCAGGTCCTCTTCGGCGGCCGGCCCGACGCCCTCTATCCGGTCACCATCAGCGCTGGCGGTCTGGAAAAAACCGTCACCGTCGCCACCCACCCCACCGGACCCTGCGACCCGGCGGACGAGCCCTACCGCGGTCTTTCCCTGCGGCTGATCCATACCGTGGACAACCTGGGTAACTTCATCGACGGCGGCCCGGTGAGCAAGGAGGGGACCAACACCATCCCGCTCCTGGCCCGGTTGTTCTATGTCCGGGAGGGGGAGGAGGTGCAGTCGAAGGAGTATTATTGTGCCCCCGGGACCGACACCTGTCCCTTTGTCACCGGCAACGGCGTCTATGCCATCGACACCAACTTCGTGAATGCCCGGGTCTCCTTTGACGGGACCCAGGCCTCGCCCCTGGGAAACGGCCTGTTCCGGGTGGACTATCCCCTGGCCGCGACCCCGCAGAAAAAGCAGTTCCAGGTCACCGGCGAGGCCACGCTGAAGGTCCGCATCACCGCCCAGGTCTGCGACAAGGATCTCCCCTGCACCCTGATCGAGGAAGACCTGCCCAGCCCACAAATCACCGACGGGGGCATTGTCTATAGTGTCGATATCACCCTACCGAAAGAAAAATACATCATCCCGGTGAACGAGCAGGGCCAGGTCACCTATGACACCGAGATCCCCTTCACCATCGCGCCGCCGGAGTACGCCGCCGCCACCTCGTACTTTGTCCTGAAGAAGCAGATAAACAACACCTTCGAGAACATCGCCTTCTTCAACGCCAAGCCAGGAGGACAGGACAAGATGACCCTGCTGCGCGGGTTCGGGTTGGACCTGGAGAGCGCCTACCAGGCCCAGGTGGTCCTCAACGAGGGCTCGCAGGTCATGGAGGTCAAAAGCCGGGAGATGACCCTCCAGCCCCTTGCCCTGGAGCTGGACGCGGATCTGAATCGGGACGGCCAGTTCAGTGAGGACGATCCGGCCGAATATCTCGCCCCCGGCCTGGTCGTCCCCCTCAACCGCGACGATGACGATAAGGATGGGGTGCCGGATCTTATCGACGGGTATAACGCGGACGGGGTTGCCGGTAATGCGGATGATACCATGGCCGAGGCTGACGATGATCTGATCGAGGTGAAGGTCACCGGTCTGCCGGCAACTCTCGCCGAAGGCACGGTTACCCTGGAGATCCTGCAGGGGGCGGAGAAGATCAAGGTCTGGACCGACCGGGCAAAGGCCGCTGGCAGCCTGCTCCTTGACGGCCCCACCGATCCCTTTGCCGCAGCGAAAACATGGGTGCTGGGCACCGATATCAACACCCTCGCCGACCTGCCAACCTCCCTGTATATTGAGGGGGTCGATCCCAGCGCGGACGAAAACGATGGCGCCATCCTGGTGTGCAAATACCAAACCGCCGCCGATCCGGCTAAGATCGAGACCGACCGGCTGCGGGTCACGGTCCTGCCCTCGG
>JBFMBH010000204.1 GCA_040755095.1 Thermodesulfobacteriota bacterium | reverse complement strand
ACCGAGACGCCGACCACGGTGGAGATGGCGATCCTGGTGGCCCGCGGGCCATCGAAGACATAGACCACGAACACCCCCAGGAGCAGCGAGGTGTAGAAGACCGTGGAGCCGACCACAAAGGTGATTCCCGCCACCTCGACCTGAAGCCCGGCATCAGTGACCCAGCTCATGACCGCCGTGATGCCGCCCATGAGGGCATAGAAGTGGACCGGTCCGAACCGGTGGCGGAGGGAATGGGTCCACAGGACCAGGAAATAGACCACCATGGCTTCCAGCAGCAGAACCAGCAGATCGTTCTTCATGCCGCGCGCATCCTGGCGAAAAGTCTAGTAACTAGCTGGGAAAACTCATATTTTTTGACTTGTCCTCCGCGGCTGCCTGTGCTAAGGAGAATCCCGCAGGCTGCAGGCGATCCCCTTGTGGAGCCGTGGCTCCTGGCAGGAGCCCGCCAGCAGCATGCGGAGCGCCGGCGGCAGCCCGGGGGGGGACCTGGGTTAGGCAGCCGCTGGCAGAACCCCAGTTGCAAGGAGGAAAGAGATGAAAAAGGCTTGCTATGTTCTGGGTACCCTGTTGGTGGCCGGCTGGGCCACGATGGTGGCGGCTGCCGACGCACCCGCGCCAGCGGAGCCGCCGACGCGGCAGGCAGAGAAGGCGTATCTGGCCGAGCTGAAGAAGGCCATCCCGGCCGACCGGGTCAAGACCGTGGACGATCTCCGCGCCACCTGGGACGCGGTGCAGGCCGGCACCAGCAAGGCGGTCATCGTGGACATCCGCACCCGGGACGAGTTCGACTCCGGTCACATCCGCGGCGCCAACAACGTCGATTCGGGCCATGCCTACTCCATCCCCGGCATCTGGCCGGATCCGGAGACCGAGCTGTGGGTCTTCTGCCGCACCCAGCATCGGGCCTCCTACTTCGTCTCCACGCTGTACGGGTACGGCTACAAGAACGTCTACCTGGTCAACGGCGGCATCAAGGAGTGGGCCGAGAAGGGCAATCCCCTGGTGAGTGAGTATCTGGGCGAGATCCGGGTGGTGAAGTACGACAAGCGGGTGCAGGAGAAGTACGATTACCGGGAAGGTCACTGAATCACCGAGCGCGCTGCCCGTAGCCGGGCCGGTCGGACCGAGGTCGGGTCCGCCCGGCCTTTTTTTTCAGAAGTTGACGGTAGCGATGATCTCGACCAGGCGAAAGTTCTGATCGTCGCCGTAGATCTGCCGGGCGACGGTATCCGGCACGGCGATGCCGGCGGCGCCACTCAGCAGGAGCCAGTCTGTGGCCTGCCAGTCGGCGTAGAGGTTGACCTCGTCGGCGAAGTCCTGGGCGCTGACGCCCGCCGGGGGCTCGTCCAAGCGGAAGTTGAAGTAGAGGACGCCCAGGGTGAGACTCTCGGCGGGGGTGGCCTTGAGGTGCACCATGTGGACGTTCTCGTTCTGGTTGAAGAGCAGATACTCGCCCACGATCTCACCCTGGTACCAGGTGCCCCAGCCCCGGCCGAAGCCGTAGAACAGGGGGTCGAAGTCCTCGCTGCTGGTGGTGGCGGGGTCGTCACCGCTGAAATGGCTGTACCGGTAGCTTAAGACCGGGGTCCAGAGCAGGGGCAGCTCGTAGGCCAGCTCGCCGTAATAGGCCTGGGCCCGCAGGTCGCCGCCGGCCTCGTCGTTGCGCTCGATCACCCCTTCGAAGCGTAGCGTAAGACGCGTAAGCCCCCAGGCGGCGAACGGGGTACCGTGGCCGCGCAGGTCATAGACCCGAAGGCCGTGGCGGGTGGGACTCTCGGCCGTGGCCGCGTGCAGGAAGGCCGCGCCCAGGGTGCCGAGGGCATCGTGGGCGTACTCGAGGTTGAGACCGGCCAGCTCGGTGGTATCGGTATGACTTTCCAGCCAGAAGAGGTCGCCGCGCCAGGGCTTGCCATTGAGGCGGGCCACCGCCGCCCGCCGGAAGGCCTTGCGCGGGCCCAGCCAGAAGTTGGCGTGGTCACCGCCGTCCGAGGTGCCGTCCCAGATCAGGAAGCCGTCGCCCAGCTGGAAGCGCTGCTGGCCGAAAGACAGATCGAAGAAGTCCTCCCCCAGGCCCGGGAAAAGGGTGCCTGATCTCCAGCCGGCGTACAGGTCCTCCTGGGCCAGATACTCGCCCTCGGCCTCGGAATCACCGGGCGCGCCGTCCCCCCCGTGGCTGGACCAGATGCCGCTCCAGCCCCCGTAGAGGGAGCCCCCCCCGGGCAGGGCGGCCGAGCCAGCCAGGCCGGGCTTGAGATAGGCCTCCCACCACCGGTGGCCCGCCTCGCCGTTGCTGCCGGCGCCGAAGTTGGTATTCGAAGTGGCAAAGGCCCCGGTACTGACCTCGAGGCTCAACCCCAGCTGGGCGGCCTCGGTGGCCACCAGGGGCACCTCCGCCGGGCCTGATGCCGTTGGGCCCAGGAGCCAGAGAGCAAGTCCCGCCAGGCCGATCCTTCCCATGCTGCGCACCCCGATCGCGACCATCATGCCTCCTTGGGATTCCCGTCCTCGGTTCAGGCCGCTCAGCGAGTCAGCCCGGGCTCGTCGTAGATCAGCTCCTGCCCCTCGCTGTTGCGGAGCAGGTAGGTGCCATCACCCCGCGGCGTGCAGGAGTCCGCGGTGATGAGCACCTTGCGGATTCCCGGGCAGTCGATGGCGTAGCGAGGCACCGCCGGACCGCTGATCCTGCCCTCCAGCCCGCGGGCGATGGCTCGCCCCTCCGCCAGGGTGGTGCGAAAGTGGGCGGTGCCCTGGGTGTAGTCGCACTGGAAGAGGTAGTAGGGGCGGATGCCGATGCGGTAGAGGGCCAGGCACAGCTGGCGCATCGTTGCCAGGTCGGCGTTGACCCCCCGCAGGAGGACACACTGGTTGGCCAGGACGATGCCAGCCTTACGGAGCCGGCGTGCAGCGACCTGGGTCTCCGGGGTGATCTCCCGGGGATGGTTGATCTGGGTGACCAGGTAGAGCACCCCGTAGCCTTCCAGGAGATCGACCAGCCCCTGGGTGATCCGCTGCGGCAGGGTGGACAGCACCCGGCTGTGGATGCGGAGCACCCGATCGCCCAGCCGCTGGCGCAGTGCGCCCAGGAGGGCATCGAGCTGGGCATCCGGCAGCACCAGGGGGTCGCCGCCGGAGAGGATGACCTCGTGGATCTCCGGACGTGTCTCCAGGTAGGAAAGGGCCTGTTCCAGCTGCCCGGCTGTTGGCGGCGGCCGGCGGCCCACCAGTCGCTTGCGGAAGCAGTGGCGGCAGTAGGTGGCGCAGCGCTGGGCGGCCAGGAGCAGGGCCCGGTCCGGGTAGGCGTGCACCAGCACCCCGGCCACTGCCCGCCGGTCCTCGTCCACCGGATCCGCCAGCTCGGCGGGCATCGCCTCCAGCTCCTCCGGCAGCGGCACAAACTGGCGGCCAATGGGGCAGCTGGCGGTATCCCGCTCCATGAGCGACAGCACGTGGGGGGTGATCCGCATCGGGAAGGCCTCCCGCTGGGCCTGCACCTGGAAGCCGCGGGCGCGCAGCTCGTCCAGCGAGGTGACGGAGCTTCGCAGCTGTTCCTGCCAGTCCATGAGATCGTTCAGCCTCCTTGGTTGGCGGTCAGAGGCGGCCGCCGGCCGGACACCTCGGCCACCAGCGCGGTGCAGGCGCAGTTGCCGGACACCGAGGCCAGGGCCAGGGGCTGATCCAGAAGGGGGTCCAGGGCGAACAACAGGGCGATGGATGGCGCCAGGGGCAGCTTCAACAGCCCCAGCACAATGCCCATCATGGACAGGGCGATGATCCCCGGGGAGTTGGCCGCCGCAATCCCGGCCACCACCGAGGCGAGGACGATGAGCGCATACTCCTGCAGCCCCAGGGGGGCGCCGTACAGGCGGGAGAGAAAGATGGCGGAGGCTGAGAAGTGGAGGATGTTGCCGAAGCTGATGGTGCTGAAGGTCAGCGGCACGATGAGCCGGGTGGTCCGGGAATCGAAGCCCAGCTCGCCGGTCAGGCTGTCGATGGCCTGGGGGATGGCGGCCACCGGCCGGCCGTTGCCCAGGCCGACCAGGAGCGGCCGGCGCAAGGCGGACAGACTGGCCAGGTACGAGCCGCCAGCCCGCCGCCAGACCACCAGGCTGCCGGCCACCATCACCCCCAGGATGCCGGTGTAGAGAAAGACGATGAACCAGCTGGCGCCCAGGAGGATGTCCACGCCGGCAGCAGCGAGCATGGAGGCGATGAGGCAGCACATGCCCAGGGGCAGGGCGTACATCAGTCCCTGCACGATGCGGCTGAGCGCGCCGTACAGGGATTCCAGAACCGCGAAGATCTCGCTGCCGCTGCCGCGGCTTCCCATGCCCAGGGCCAGACCCAACAGGGCGGCAAAGAACAGTACGGACAGGGTGTTGCCAGCCGCCAGGTCGGCGAAGATGTTCTCCGGCACCACGTTCGCAACGAATCCCCACAGGCCCTTGCCGTCGCCGGCATCCTCGGCCGGCTGCTTGAACCGTTCCTCGTGCTGGGACAGAAACTCGCCCAGGACGTTCTTGCTGGCCAGATCCAGATCCGCGCCGATCCCCGCGACCCCGGTGCCCAACGCCCCGAAGGCGCTCACCAGGAGGGTGCCCAGCGCCGTGGTCACCACCAGCCGCAGGAGCACCCGCCGGACGCCCCCCTCCCGGAGGACCAGGCCGAGGCTGTTGACCACGGTCACCAGGATCACTGGCAGCACACACATCTGCAGCA
>JBFMBH010000203.1 GCA_040755095.1 Thermodesulfobacteriota bacterium | reverse complement strand
GGAGCCCAGGGCCGCACCCACCGGCCCCAGCCACCAGGCACCCAGGCCGCTGGTGGCCACCGACACCGCCAGCAGCACGGCACCGGTGCCCAGCACAAAGCGGCGCTGGGAGAAAGCCATGAGGATGCCTGACGCGTCCACGGCCATACGGGCGACAGCGAGGAGCGAGATCCGCAAAACGGGCGCCGCCTCCAGATAGGCGGGGGTGAAGGCGACGGCCAGCGCTTCCCGGGCAAAGGCAAAGAGAAACGCCACCACCGGGAAGATCAGAACCGCGGCCGCCAGGTTGGCCCGCTGGTTGACCGCCAGGAGCTGGGCATGGCGACCCTGGGCCTGCAGGGCGCTCATCCGGGGCAGGGTGACATCGGCCAGCACCTGCCGTGCCACATCCACCACCGGCAGCTGGGTGACCCCGACCGTGAAGATGGCAAAGGCGTTGGCCGGGAACATCAGGGCGACGAGCCACAGCTCGGCCTGGCGCCGCAGCTGGAAGAGGCTGGCGTTGAGGCCGAAGGGAATGGCATGGGACAGGTGCGGCCGCAGGTGGCGCCGGACCCGGGCCAGCTCCGGCCAGCCGTGCCGCCGGGCCACGTAGACGAGCAGCAGCCCGCAGCGGGCCAGGGCGTAAGCCGCCAGACCGGCAAACACCAGGGGCAGGCCACCGGCCAAGGCGGCCGCGGTCACGATGCCGGCCCGAAGAGCGGCCAGCCCGACCAGGCTCCAGGCCTGCCCGGCCAGATCGCCGTCGGCGTTGGGCAGGTAGTCGAGGGTGGTGGTCAGGACCGACAGCCCGGCAAAACCGGCCAGCCAGGGCCAGGGCAGGGCGGCAACGGCGGCCGGTCGCCAGGGATTGGCCGGGCTCAGCAGGAGGGCGGCGGCCAGACCGGTGGCGGCCAGCACCAGGAGTGTCTGCCCCACATAGGTGGCCCGCTCCTCCCGGGGCAGGCGGGGCAGAAAGTAGAGCAGGCTGCGGGGCATACCCAGGGGCATAACCAGGGTCAAGGTGGCGGTGGCCAGCCAGAACAGCCGGTACTGGCCGTACTCCTCCACCGGCAAGAGACGCACCAGCACCATGGGCAGGACGAGCTGGGTGGCGCTCTCCAGGGCCCGGGCCCGGCCCAGGGTGAGGACCTGGGAGCGCAGGCCAGGAGCCGCCGCGCCGGCCGCCAGAGAAGAGGAGCCGGTCCTCATCGCCTTGTGCCGGGGGAAGGTCCCCCGCCCTCGATGGCGCTCAGGCCCCGGGGAGGAGAAGGGGGATGCGGGCGCAAGACCGCCAGGCCGTTCGCATCGGCAGTCATCAGCCAGCGGCTGCTGCCGGCGACCACGCTCGCCGTGCTGTCCGGCGCCAGCCCGGCCACGATGATGAGACTGACTGTGCCGCCGTCCGGACCGGCCAGCTCGAAGGAGGCATGCGCCGGCGTCCGGCTCACGATGGCCAGGGTGTCGGCAAGCCGGACCGCCAGCCAGCCGTCGCCGAAAAACGGGCGTGCGGCCGGAGACTCACGGAGCCCCAGCTCGCTGTCGGCCACCAAAATCACGGTGGCCACGGCCAGCTCCTGCAAGGGCTCCAGGGGGCGGACTTCCAGGCGGCCCCAGCCGGGGGAGGCGTCTGCCTCACACGGGGTGGCCGGCGGCTGATCCTCGCCCAGAGCCAGCCAACGGGCGCCGGTGCCGCCGGCCGCGGTCATGGTCACTGGCACGGGTGCGAGCACCTCCAGCCGGCCGAGGGCCTTGCCGTTGCCGATGCGCGCTGTGGGCCCAGGGCCAATCTCCGGCGGCTGGGCCAGGTGCCAAAGCAGTGCCGGCCGCTGGCGGGAGGCCAGCTGCACGGCATCACTCACCAGGATCAGGGGGTGGCTCATCCCTTCGTCACTGCTGGGCACGAACAGGAGATCCCGGACAAAGGAGCGGACCCGATCCTCACCGTAGGCCCGGGCCGCCTCACCCCGTGCCCAGACAATGCTGTCGTGCAGGGAAAAGGATTGGATGCCATCCAGGCGGTAGGCGCCTGCGGTCAGATCCGACAGGGTGGATGGCAGGGGGCTGGGCAGCCGCTGGCCGCCATTCCCGGGATCCTGGGGCGAGGCTGGCGCCGCCTTCGGATCCAGGAGCAGGGTGTTGTGGGCGACGCTCTGGCGGTAGTATCGCTGCCAGTGGGTGGTCCCGTAGCTGTCATAGCAGCCGGAGTCCAGAAGCAAGGGGCCCTGATGCTGGACCACGAGGCTGTTCTGGTCCAGGTGCTGATGGCCATCCGCAAAGAAGGGGGCAGACGTGAAAACCACCTGGGTGTGATGGTCGGGCCGCCAGGAGTCCTTGGCCACCACCAGGCCGCTGCCCCGGAAGTGCCGGGCCAGGGGCAGGCCTTCCAGGGGCTCGGCTGCCCGGCCTGGACCGAGGATCAGCCGCATTACCTGAAAGGGCGCCCACCACTCGGCCACAGAGCGCTGGTAGAAGGCCTCGGCATGACCGTTGCCGGTCAGGGCCGCCGAGATGGCTGTCAGATCCGCCACGTGCCTATCGGGCAGGTAAGCGCCCCAGACGTCCCCCAGCGCCGGCAGCCGGCCGGTGTCGTCGCGGCCGTAGATGAAGAAGTAGACGCTGTCATGGAGAAAATCCTGGCTCCACAGTTGGCCGGTGGCAGCCTGCCAGGCCAGGTGTGCCTCTGGGCGGGAGTAGGCCGGGCCGTACTTCCAGCCCTGATGATTGCCGCCATCGCGGCCGATGTGACTGAGCACCGGGTTGTAGCCCTCCTCCAGGTTACGGCGTACCGTGTCGCAGATCGGGGCCAGACGGTCGTCTTCCCCCCAGCGGGCCACGCAGGCCACCATGGCGGCGACGTTGCCATACCGGGAGTGCCCGTACACGAAGTTTGGCTGCCGCCAATGCGTGGCCTCCGGCTCCACCAGGAGATGCTGGTGGATGGCCTCCCCCACCGTGCTGCGCTCCGCGTCTGTCAGGTCGGCAAAGATCCAGTCGTAAGCCATGGCCATGGCGAGCAGGCGATTGCGGATGGCCGTGTCGCCGCCCTGGCCGGCTGGGATCCGTGCCAGCCCCGTCAGGAGCTGGCGACCGTAGCCGACGACCTCGGGCTGCCGGCGCAAGGCCGCCAACAGGGATACCGTCTGCACGGCCGGCAGCGGGTCGGTGCCCAGCTGCTCAGCAGTGGAGGCCTCCGCCAAGCGGCGCCGGACAAACGCTTCCAGAGCCACCACACCCTCCCGTATCCGCGGATCGACGCTCTGGCGCAGGGCCGTGAGCCGCTCCGGGGTCAGAATCACCCGGGGATGCTGGGAAGACACCTGGGACAATGCCTGCCCCGGGCCAACCCAGCAGGACAGCAGCAGCCCCAGGACGGGCATGGCCAGCCAGGGAGCTGGGCCTCTTTGCCAGATGGTGAGCCGCAACGCGTAGCTCTTTCGCAAAGACACCGTACCGGCCGGATATGAGGACACGGTTAATGATCGGTATGGCTCCGGTTACGAGCCGCCATGGCGGACTGCCGGCGGTGAATGCCGCCTTGGCCAGGAGCGCCCGTTTGGGTACGCCCGCGCATGGCAGCCCATCCCATGGCTCCCATGGCTCCTATAACTCCCATGGACCCATGGGACCTATAGGACTTATGGGACTTATGGGAGGTCACCAGGGCGGACTTCCGGCGGGCACGCCGCCTTGGCTCGTCCGTTTCACCCAATTGGGGTGCGGTCTGCCCATGGCAGCTCATTCCATGGCCTTTGCGGGTCGCCGCCGGCGCGCCGCCAGCACCAGGGCGCCGGAGCCGGCCAGGAGCGCCAGGCCGCCGGGAAGCGGCACGTTGTCGCCACCGCCGGGCTGGGTGCCGGGGCCTGGTGTGTCGATGATCACTTGCTCGCCGCCGCCGGGCAGAAGCTGCGCCGGCGGGTGGAGCCGGGTCCGGGGGCCGGTGTCGGTCACCGCCGCAGGGGCGGCGGCGGCAAACTGCTCCTGGCCCGCCGGCCACGCAACCGCGCCGGAGGTGCCCCGGTCCGAAAGCGGCCGGACCGGGGGCAGGAGGATGAGGAGCTGGCCGCGGCGCTCCTGGTCCATCGCCACCAGGGCCGGCCGCCGGAAGGCAGCCTCCACGAAGGAGGTGGCGCGTCTCGAATCCTGGTCGTCCGCCAACCGTGCTGCAGCCTCCAGGGACGGCCGCAGCTCAAGGTCGACACCCGGTCCTGCCGGCTGCCGGTCGTCCAGCAGGTACCGGCCCAGGCCGGTGCTCTGGATCTCGAAGGCCAGGGGGCCCACGACATTGGCCTGCAGCCAGGCAAAGCCCATGGCGGCGCCGGAAAAGCCGGCCAGCATGCCCAGGGTGAGAAGAAAGAGCCGCAGGTGCTTGCCCATGGGGTCCTCCTGGCGGTCACGAGGTCAGGTGCGCCACTGGCCCACAAGATCTTCGGCCAGCTGCCGCAGGCGCGGCTCCAGGGGTCTGGTCAGGGCCTGGTCCAGGAGGGCCTGGGCCCGGGGTCCTTCGCCCCGGGCCCGGGCGACCTGGGCGGCGTGCAGGGCGTAGACCCCGCTGGCCGGGTCCAGGCGCATGGCCTGTTCCAGGTAGTGCCAGGCCTCGTCCATCTCCCCCCGCTTGAAGTGCACCCAGCCGGCGGTGTCCAGGAAGGAGGGGTTTTCGGGCTGGGCCTTGATGGAGCTTTCCGCCAGCTTCCTGGCCTCCTCCAGCCGGCCGGGCTCGGGCTGGTGCTCGGCGTAGAGATAGGCGAGGCCGTTCTGGACGTCCGGGGCATCGCCGTGCC
>JBFMBH010000202.1 GCA_040755095.1 Thermodesulfobacteriota bacterium | reverse complement strand
GATCATCCTGACGCTGGGGGCCGCCTGGCTGCCGCCAGCAGCGGCCGCCGAGACGGTGAGCCTTGCCGGCCGCGTTCAGGAGGAATTCCAGTTGCAGGGCGAGGACGGCCAGCTCTATGATCTGGCCGAGACCATCAAGGGGGAAGATCTGTCCCGCCACCGGGGCAAGGCCGTCCGTCTCCAGGCCCGGCTGACCCAGGTGGACGGCCTGCCGGTCCTGACCGTCCTCACCTTCGAGGTGCTGGACCCGTAGCCCGCCAGCCGCCTCCCTTGCCGCAAGACCGGACGCTTCACCTCCATCATCGCCATTACGATCGTGCACAAGGAGCAACGACCACGCCATGGACACCACCGAAGATCTTTTCCTGGAAGAGGAGCCTCCAGGGACAGGGAACGTCCCGGTTGCCCCCCTCACCGTCTCCCTCCCGCCCTGCCCCGCCGGCACCAGCGCAACTGAATTCCGCCGCCGCCATTTCCCCGCAGCCACCGAGGCCGAGTGGTCGAGCTGGCGCTGGCAGATCCGCCACCGCATCACCACCCTGGACGCCTTGCGCCGGGTCTGCCGCCTCACCAGCGAGGAGGTCAATGCCGTCCTCCTGTCCCGGGCCGCCCTGCCCCTGGCCATCACCCCGTACTACGCCAGTCTGCTGGATCCCGAAGGGCCGGCCCAGGCCCTCCGGCGGACCGTGGTGCCGGTGGTTGCCGAGCATCTGACCTGCCCCGGTGAGGCCCAGGACCCCCTGGATGAGGAGGGAGACAGCCCCCTACCCGGCCTGGTGCACCGCTACCCGGATCGGGTCCTCTTTCTGGTGACCGACTTCTGCTCCACCCACTGCCGCTACTGCACCCGCTCCCGGCTGGTGGGCCGCAACAGCGAGGGCCGGCCCGACCGGCAGCGCTGGCAGGCGGGCCTGGATTACATCGCCCGCCATCCGGAGATCCGGGACGTGCTGGTTTCCGGCGGTGACCCGTTGACCCTCCCCGACGAGCAGCTGGACTGGCTTTTGGGGAGCCTGCGCCGCATTCCGCATCTGGAGCTTCTGCGCCTGGGCACCAAGGTGCCGGCGGTGCTGCCCCAGCGCATCACCCCTGGCCTGGTGCGGGTGCTGCGCCGCCATCACCCGCTGTGGATCTCCATCCACTTCACCCATCCCGACGAGCTGACCCCGGAAACCGCGGCAGCCTGCGGCCGGCTGGCCGATGCCGGCATCCCTTTGGGCAGCCAGACCGTGCTCCTGGCCGGCATCAATGACGAGCTTTCTGTCATGCGCCGGCTCTTCCAGGGCCTGCTGCGTCTGCGGGTGCGGCCCTACTATCTCTATCAGTGCGACCCCATCCTGGGCTCCGGCCACTTCCGGACGCCGGTGGCCCGGGGCCTGGCCATCATCGAAGGCCTGCGGGGCCATACCAGCGGCTACGCCGTGCCGCACTATGTCATCGATGCGCCGGGGGGGGGCGGCAAGATCCCGCTCCTGCCGGAGACGGTGATCGGCCGGGAGGGCCAGGATCTCCTCATCCGCAACTACGAGGGTCGGGTCTTCCGCTATCCGGACGCCGGCGGCAGCGCGCCGGCTCTCACCACCAGCGGGGTGGTGCAATGAGGGTGGGCCTGACCTACGACCTGCGGGATGACTACCTGGCTGAGGGCTACAGCGAGGAGGAGACGGCGGAGCTCGACCGGGCCGACACCATCGACGCCATCGAGGCCGCCCTCCGGAGCCTGGGGCATGCCACCGACCGGATCGGTCACGGCCGCCAACTGGTGGCGCGGCTGGCCGCCGGCGACCGCTGGGATCTGGTCTTCAACCTTGCCGAGGGCCTCGCGGGATCCGGCCGGGAGGCCCTGGTGCCGGCCCTTCTTGACCTCTACGCCATCCCCTACACCTTCTCCGATCCCCTGGTCCTGGCCCTGACCCTGGACAAGGCCATGACCAAGCGGGTGGTGCGGGATCTGGGGCTGGCCACCCCGGCGTTCGTGGTCGCGGCCAGCCCCGAGGACCTCGCCGCCGTCAGCTTGCCCCTGCCGCTCTTCGTCAAGCCCCTGGCGGAGGGCACCAGCAAGGGCATCAGCGCCCGGAGCCGGATCACCGAGCCGGACGCCCTGGCCCAGGTGGGGGGGGAGCTTCTCGCCCGCTTCCGGCAGCCGGTGCTGGTGGAGACCTACCTGCCGGGCCGGGAGCTGACGGTGGGCATCCTGGGCACCGGGGCCGAGGCCCGGGTGGCCGGGGTCCTGGAGGTGGAGCTGCTGCCGGCAGCGGAGCCGGAGGTCTACACCTACGCCAACAAGGAGCGTTGCGAGGAGCTGGTATCCTACCGGCTGGCGGCGGACGACCTGGGCCAGGCCGCGGCCGACCTGGCGCTGGCGGTCTGGCGGGGCCTGGGCTGCCGGGATGCCGGCCGGGTGGATGTGCGGGCCGATGCCTTCGGCCGCCCCCAGTTCATGGAGATCAACCCCTTGGCCGGACTCCACCCCCAGCACTCGGATCTGCCCATCATGTGCACCCTGGCCGGCGTCTCGTACCCAGAGCTCATCGCTGCCATCATGACCTCCGCCGGCCGGCGGCTGCCGGAGGCGACGCCGAGGGTGCGGCCGTGACCCCGCCGGCATCCGGCGCCACCGTCGCCCTCCTGGCCCCCCCCATCCCTGACCACGCCCCACCCGACGAGCTGGATGGCCGCATCCAGGCCCAGGCCGTCACCGCGGCCCTGACCGCCTTGGGCCACCCGGTGCAGCCGGTGGCCTTTTCCCTGGATCTGGCCGGGGTACAGCGGCAGCTGGCCGCCGTGGCCCCGGACCTGGTCTTCAACCTGGTGGAATCGGTGGCGGGCCAGGATCGGCTGCTGCCCCTGGCACCGCTCCTTCTGGAGGCCCTGGGCCTGCCTTTCACCGGCTGCGGCAGCACCGCGCAGGCCATGACCGGCAGCAAGCTGGTGGCCAAGCGTCTCCTGACCCAGGCCGGCCTGCCCACCCCGGAATGGCACACCGCGGCTGACCTGGAGCAGCCGGCGACCACCCTGGCGGCGCCCTCTTTCATCATCAAGTCGGTCTGGGAGCACGCCTCCCAGGGGCTGGATCAGGGCGCGGTGCGGGCGACCCGGGATGCCGCCGCCCTGGCCGCCGCTCTCCGGGACCGGCGGCGGCAGCTGCCCGGGGAGCTCTTTGCCGAGGCCTTCATCCCGGGCCGGGAGATCAACCTCGCCCTTCTGGAGGATGAGGCCGGCTGCGTCCAGGTGCTGCCCGCCGCGGAGATCCTGTTCCAGGATCTGCCCCCGGGCCACTGGCCCATCGTCGACTACGCTGCCAAGTGGCATCCTGACTCCTGGGAGTACCGCGCCACCCCGCGCACCCTGGTCACCGCCGCCAGCGACCGCCCCCTGGTGGCCGAGCTGGCCGGCCTGGCCCGGGCCGCCTGGCAGCTCTTCGGTCTTGCCGGCTATGCCCGGGTCGATTTCCGGGTCGACCCGCAAGGCCGGCCCTTCATCCTGGAGGTCAACGCCAACCCCTGCCTGGCCCCCGATGCCGGCTTCGCCGCGGCGGCCGGTCAGGCCGGACTCTCCTATGCCACTCTTGTCGGCAGGATCGTGGCCGCTGCCTTGCGGCCAGGGCGAGGAGGCGAGCCGTGACCGGGATCCTGCCAGGCCTGGTGCTGCGCGACACGGTTGCCGCAGCCGACGTGGAGCGGATAGCGGAGCTGGTGGCGGCCACCGGCTTCTTCTCTGCCGAGGAGACGGCTATCGCCGCCGAGCTGGCCGCCGAGGCGGCCGCCCGAGGGGCGGCCAGCGGCTACCTCTTTCTCCTGGCCGCGGCAGGGGATAGGCTTGTGGGCTACACCTGCTACGGCCCCATTCCCGCCACCAGCGGCTCCTTCGACCTGTACTGGATTGCCGTGGCCCCGGATCGGCACCGGCAGGGCCTGGGCCGCCGGCTCCTGGCCGCCACCGAGGCGGCGGTCCTGGCCACCGGCGGCCGGCGACTCTTTGTGGACACCTCCTCCCGGCCGCAGTATGCGCCCACCCGGGCCTTCTACCGGGCCTGCGGCTTCCGCGAAGTGGCGGTGGTGCCCCATTTCTACCAGCCGGGGGAGCACAAGGTGATCTTCGCCAAGCATCTGGTAACGCCTTGCCGTGCAAGACGAACCGCAGAATGTCCAACAAGGAATGACGAAGGTCGAAGGGACCTGTAATTGACGTTTCAGAACAGTTCTGCCGGTCCCTTCTGCGGTTGGACATTCCTTGCCCGACATTCGTTGTTCCTTCGTTAGCGCCAGCCTCCCTGGTCACCGTCCGGAGCCCGCTGGCGGCGGCAGCCGGGGACGGCCGGATTCCTCGTTGCATCGCCACGCCAAAACAGGCACAATGCCTTCTGGATTGATCCCCCGTCCTTTCGACACCGGCAGGTCGTCATGGCCCTGACCAGCTTCATCCGGAAACGCTTGAGCCGCCAGATCCTGGGCGCCCTGGTGGCGGTGGTGGCCCTGACCATGACTGCGGTGATTCTGCTGGCCGCCGGCTACCAGCACCGGGCCATGCTGGAGGAGATGACCCTGTTTGGCGAGGAGGTGGCGCAGCTGGTCATGGCCGGCATCCGCTACCCCATGGCGGTGGGCGACCGGCAGGCCGTCCGGGAGCACATGACCGGGCTCAAGGACAGCCTGACCGGGGTGGAGGTCTTCATCTGCGATGCCCAGCAGCGGATCGTCTTCGCCACCAACCCCAGCCGCCTGGGTCGAGCCTTCGCCGACTCGGTCAGGGACGATACGGTCTGGCCGGCCCTGGCCCACGGCCTGGCCAGGGGCGGCCCGCCAGGCCGTACCGTGGAGGAGCCGGGAGCCCGGCCCCTTCTGGTCCACACCCGGCTGATCGGCAACCAGCCGGAGTGCTACCGCTGCCATGGCGCCGAGGAGCGG
>JBFMBH010000201.1 GCA_040755095.1 Thermodesulfobacteriota bacterium | reverse complement strand
ATTCCAGACGATGCCCAGGATCTTATAGGGTGGGTCAGCCGCGCGGCCGGCAGGCCGGGGCGCAGACAACGATCAGGTGGGTCAGTTCTTCGGTGGTGGGCGGGTCAGTTCCTCGTCGGCGCTGACAGACTGCGGAGGAGGGCCGGAAACGGGGGACGGACTCACCCCCGGCTCTTCTCACCCCCCTCCCACGGTTCACCGGTGGCCGATTCCGGCACGGAACGGCCGGTGACATGCGGTCCCGTGCAGGGGCGAGTGTCACCGGTCGCGGCAGCTCCCAGGTCAAACCAGTAGCTTCCGACGGAGAGCTCCTCGTCCTCCGGAAGCACGACCGGGACGTACGCACGGCATACCAAGCACTCCGGACATCAACGTCCCGAACGCTCCCGACCACCAAACCGCCGCCGCGTCCCGAACGCCCACGAACGTCGGATCCATGCACAGGAGATTTGCACCCCATAGGCTCACGCCCATGCCGGGCGTACACAAGACCACCCCGTCCAGAGGAAAACCCCCTCTGGACGGGGTGTCGATCTTGCCGTGCTTGTAGCGCCTTCTGGGCGCAAAGGCCTTAGAAGGTCATGCTCAGCTTGTGGACCAGCTGGTAGACGTCGTTGGTGTCGCCAGTTGCGGTGTTGTCAGCCACGCCATCGCCGTTGACGTCGGCGATCGTCGGCAGGATGTTGGCGCCCACGTCTGCAGTGTTGCTGTCCACCAGGGTGTACGGCTGCGCGGCGAAGTAGTCCCCAGACGCCAAGTAGCCGAAGTGGACCGAGTAGGTGAGGTTGTCGAGCAGCTTGTAAGCCGCGCCCAAATCGATTTCCCAGCCATAGTCGTCGTCGCGATCCACGACGGCAAAACCGGCCGCGTTGATGACATGTCCGGCGCCATTCTCTTCATCCGCCCACGCCTTGGCCACAGCCCCGTGCAGGCTCAGCTTGTCCGTGACCTGGTAGTCAGCCAGCAGGCCAATGGACTGCACACCGGACGCAACCATGGCACCACTGGCGGCCTGATGGTCGTTGACCAGCATGGCGGAGTCGCTACCCGTCAAAATGTAGTATGGGGCGAAGTCCTTTCCGATGTTGCCCGGACCCGTAACCCTCAAGATACCGGTCATGTCGCCGCCGGGGCTGGCCGTGTCCCCGGGCTCATCGCCAGAGGCGTAGAAGTACAGAAGACCCAGGTCGAAGCCGGCCATCTTGGTGCCCACTTTGGCCATGGCACCCCAGGTATCAATGTCCACGTCACGTGCGGCTGCGGCATCGAAATCCGACCAGTCGCCGAAGTCGTGGACCAACTCAGCGTCGAGATAAAAGCCCGCGAACTTGACGCTGCCGGACAGATCAAAGCGGTGCCACATCCGGTCGAAGGCACCAGGAGCACCCACGGTGCCGGCATCGCCGGCCAAGGCGTTATCGAACAGGAAGTAGCCAAGATCCACGTTGAACATGTCAGCCTTGTAGCCCACCCCGAGGACATAGAGGTCGGAGTCGGCGTCCGTAGCCGTCGGAACACCCGTGGCGGTGCTGATGGGAGCGTCGCCCTCGGTGCTCTTCTGATAGACTGCCACTAGGCTCCACGGCGCGGGCAGGAAATTCGGCCACCATTGGATCCGGTCAGCAGGGGCGTTGTGATTCAAGAAGTCATGGCCCCACTGGCCGCCCGTGCGGCGACCGACCTCGAGCTTGCCCACCGGCGACAGATACTGGACATAGAGCTTATTGACGTCGAAGGTCCGGCCGTTGTTGGTGTTGGTGCTGTCCTGGCTGCCCCAGATGCTGGTATCGATGAAGCGCAGGTCGGCGATGATGGAACTCTTGTCGTTGATCTTCATCGTCGGGATCATCTTCATCTCGTGGGCGAAGTACGCATCCGAACCGGTAACAGCCCGGTCCGTGGTTGCGTTATAGCCCGAAGTCGTGGTGCCCGGAATGACGCCAGGGGCGATATTGGTCAACGCGCCGGTGGTAAAGGCACCGGTAAGGGGGTCAAACAGGGTAGTGTTGTCAGTCAGTCTCATACCGGTGCCGTTGGCATCGCTCAGGTTGACGCCCGCGGCCCAATACTCACCCTTGACCGAGAAATCCACCGCGGAGGCGGTGGACGCGACACCGGCCACCATTCCCAAGGCGGCCACCGTCATCAGAACTTTCTTCATCTCCTGTCTCCTTGCACTGTGTGTGGTTGTTGGGGTTGACGTCTTCGGGCGGCCCCTTCTCCCAAAAGGGTCACCCACCTTCAGTCATCGATGTCGAGGTGGTTGCTGTTTCGTCCCTGTGTCGCGCCTCACCCCCTTGTCGCTCCTGGGTTGAACCACGAAAGGGCGCCGGGCAGACCGATGCCCTCGACCACGGGAGACATCTAAGCAGGCAACCCCTGCGGATGTCAAGATTTTTTTCACGCTCCCCGACAACAAGCGCGTGCAAGCAACTCCCGCGTAGCCGACGCCTGGGGCGCTACGCGGGCAAGACCGGCCTGCCTGGTGGCGCTCAATGCCGTACCCCCAGCTCCTCGCGCACGATCCGACGGACGATGTCCGGGGTCAGCACGTCCTGCCCGCAGCCCAGAAACGCGGCCAATGCCTCATTGATCAGGGCCTGGTAGCCGCGTCCCGTTCTCTCGGCCTCCTCTTTGAAACGCTGGATGATGGCATCAACCAGGTAAAGAGTGACACAGGTCTTTCCTTGGGAGGAGACCACCGGACCTCGTTTCCCCCCTGAGAAATCATACTCCCTCTTCATAATGCCCTCCTCTCTCTGGGGGTCGGCTTACGCACGGAAATCACGCGGATGCTCTCGCCGCGGTGGGTCCAGACCACCACCCTTAACAGGCCGAACACGTTCGAGCCCAGAGTCACGAAACGCTGCTCACCCTCTGCGGGCACAGGGCCAACCGACTTGCCATGCCCCCACCCAGCGAGTGCCGCCTCGCTCCGTGCATGCTCCTGCCTCACAGCCCCCACACCGTGATCCGCCGGCCCCGGCACTCCTCCTCCCGGCGGAAGCATTTCTCCTCCCAGGGCTTGTCCGGGGTACGGTCGAAGATCACGAGGTGGGCCTCGCCGGCGCCGCAGCGGTCGGCGTATTCCCAGGTCTGGGCCAGGCCGGCCTGCACCGTCGCGGCCAGACCCTTATGCAGGACCTTCAGCTCGATCACCACCTTCTGGACACCGACCGGATGGGGCCAGGCGAGTAGGAGATCGGTGCGCATCCGGCCGAGGCCGTACTCCCGGTCGATCCGGCCGCCGCCGTTGACGATCCGCTGCAGGAAGGCCTGCATGAGGAGCTGGGGGCCGGCCTCCCGGTAGTGGAAGCGCTCCAGCCACGACTCGGCATGCTCGCGGAAGAAATCCTGGAAGGCGGCCAGAAGCCGATTCATGTCCAGGCGGCCGTCCGGACAGAGGTACCAGGGCGCCTCATGGGTGATGGTCACCTGGACGCTGGCGGTCAGCTGCCGGGGGATGATCTCCTGGTAGATGGGGTTGGCAATGCGCAGATTTCCCTGAGTGGTGATGAGGCCAAGATCAACGGCATATTCGATATCGTCGGGGGCTAGCCGCTCCAGCGCGGTGCTCCCCTCCAGGATGGGCTGGATCACCCGCCGGACCCGCTCTTCCTGGAGCTTGTCGGCCAGCTGGTCGAGATGGGGCTCCCGCCGGAGGATGAGCTGCTCCCGGGCCGCGTCGATCAAGGCGGCGGCAATCGGCTGGGAGCGGTCCCGGCCGGCCTCCATCCGGAAGCAGGCCTCGTAAGCCAGTGCATTCACCAGCCAGGGCTGGCCCTGGCTGAGATCCCAGATGACCTGCACCGCCTCGGGCAAAAAGACCTGGCCGGTCTCCTCCCGATGCTGGGCCAGCACCATCTGCACTTCCGAACGAGAGAAATCCCCGAGTCGCAGGGACTCGGCCTTGATGTTGAAAGCACTGCCGCCGGTGATCACCTCGCCATCGCCCTGATGGATGCGGTAGTCCCGGACATCCCGGACCCCGCAGAGCACCACGGTGCTGGGGAAGAGGGCCGGGCGCCTCGGATAGCCGGCGCGGACCTGCCGCAGCACGGAAATGAGGGTGTCACCCACCAGGGTGTCGATCTCGTCGACGAGCAGCACCAGCGGCTTGGAGCCCTGCTGCATGCACCAACGGGTCAGGGTCTCCTCCAGGGCGACATCCGGACTCTTGCGCGCCAGCACGTCGGCCACAATCCCTTCCAGTTGCGGATCCCCGGCGAGGAACGCGGCGGTGGCGAGCTGGTGGACGATGGCGGTGATTCCCCGGGCCACGTCGTTCCGGGCGGCCTGGGCCGGCTCCACATTGACATACAGGCAACGGTAGCGGCCGCCGGCATTGAGAAGGTCCATGAGGGCCAGGAGGCAGGTGGTCTTACCGGTCTGGCGGGGCGCATGCAGGACAAAGTACTTCTTCTGGGCGATGAGGGTGAGGATCCAGGGAAGATCCAGACGGCCCAGAGGCGGCAGGCAGTAGTGATCTTCCGGGCGTACCGGCCCGGCGGTGTTGAAGAAGCGCATTCCTCGCCTGAGGACCGCGGGCTGTTGGGCTGCCCGGTTCGGTGGACCAGGATCAGGGACCGGCCCCCCAATCCGGAGTGATGCCATGCGCGGGGCGCACTCGACTGGGTGCAACGCCGGAGGTCCGCTCCGATGGCCGTTGTTTCTTCAGAGAGTGCCGGAAGGCCGGCGTTGGCCAGATCGCCCCAGAAGAGAGCCTCAGGACACCGGTGCCGCCGGGCCCGCCTTGTCCGGCATGGAAAGGAGGGCCAATCTCATGACCCAGACTGGTCGCAGCGAAGATATGCCTCCGACAAGGAATTGGTGTGACTATGAATCCAAATGTCAGTTGGGTTCTGTAATATCAAGGGGTTACGGTGCGGCCATGTGCCATACCTGCTCAAGAATCTTGCAGGTCGTTCCATGAACGGCAGGTGCCGTCCCAAGGCATTCTTG
>JBFMBH010000200.1 GCA_040755095.1 Thermodesulfobacteriota bacterium | reverse complement strand
AGGTCGGCTTCAAGGTGGTGCCACAGCCGGAAAGCCCGGCTGCCAGGACCAGGACGAGGGTGAGACAGCTCCGGTTCATGATCGCTTCTCCACGGATGGGGGGGGAGGACAGGGCGCACTTGCAGGCCCGCCAGTCGATGACGGGAGCCAGCATAGACCCAAGGGCCGGGCACGGCAAGGCCTTCCTGGGTCCACTCCACCCTCACTGGCAAGGCCGACGCCAGGCCGGATGCTTAGCGAATATCCGGGCGGTGAACCTGGAGGGTGCCGTGATCGGGGTGGAAAGCTCGGGCGCCGGCCCGTCAACCGCTGCCAGCAGCGATCTCAAGCCAGCCGGTCGCCCAGGCGGTGCGGCTGGTGGCCAGGCTGGTGGCCGCCAGGCGCAGGCGATACCGGGCCGGGGGCAGGACCTGACCGCCCAGCCGGCCGTCCCAGATGAAGGAGGCGAGGCCCCTGCCCTGCCGGGAGCTGGCGAGAACGCCCAGGGATTCGCCCTCGGCATCCTCCGGCCGGGTGGCGACCAGCTCCAGCCGGCAGTCCGCCGGCTCTCCCAGCCAGGCAACGATCCGGCACGCCTGGCCCGGCGCCGCCTGGGCCGGCTCCGGCCACAGGCCGTAAAGAAGCGGCGGCAGCACCGGCCGCTGAAAGGGCCGCTGCCTGAGCGCGCTGCCGGCAAGCTCAATCTCGTCCAGGCTGAAAGGACCCAGCCCTGCGGCCGCCAGGTAATGGAGATGGGGCACCAGCCCCTGGCCGATGCCCATGGCCGCAAGCCCCACCCGGTCCACGGCCACCGCATTGACCCCGGCCAGCACCTGCCCCATGGGCACCGGCGTGCCGGCCAGCGGCCCGTTGCCTTCCAGGCCGACGATGCCGTCCACCAGGGCGTAGTCGATGGGCCTGAGGCGCACCAGATCCGCAATCACCTGGTGCACGCCCCGGAAATGCAGGCCATGACGCCCCTGGAGCCGGGGCAGGCGGTAGGGCGGACAGGGAGGCAGGCCGAAGAGGCTCTTGGTGCTGAGGGTGGCTGTGGCCAGCTGGTGGGTCTTGAGCTTGGCCACGCTGATGAAGACGATCTCCGGATTCAGGAGCAGCTCGGGCAGCCAGAGAGCGGAGCAGGCGCTCCCCCCCGGCACGGGTACCAGGAGGCTGGGCTCGGCCGCCAGGTCCACCAGCCGTACCCGGCCGCCGCCAGCCCCACCCAGCGGCCCATAGCCGCAGGCCGCGAAATGCACCCCCGGCCCGCCCTCCACGATCAGCACCTCGGTGGCACCATCGGCCAGGCAGCGCTCCGCCACCAGGCGCACGATCTCCGGGTCGGTGGTGACGCCGCTGCTCGCTGGCGCGGCGGCCACCAGGTTGGGCTTGATCAGCACCCGCCGGCCGGCCATCCGCCCCGGCGGCCAGGGCGCGGCATCCAACGCTGCGGCCGCCGCGGCATACGGATCCTGCCCCCGGCCCACCCCCACCCGGTAGCCCGGGGCCGCCGCCGCCGGTCCGGCAACGAGCGACAGGGCGGCACCGCCCAGGAAGGCCAGGAACTGGCGGCGGTGCAAATGGCCGGGAACGGAGATGAAGGGCATACCCCAGGCTACCCCGGAAAAAGACTGGGCCGCAAGCGAAGCCAGCCGGCACCGACCTGGCGGCCGACACATCCCGGTCTTGACAGTGCGACCCGAAATGGAGAACGTTGGCGGATGTGACCGGAATTCGTCTCATCCCTGGCCGCGACGGGCGAGGACGGCTCGTGGCCCCGGAGGATGGCTTCGACAGCATGGACCAGCCATGGCAGAGCGGAAAGGAGAAGCATGAGTCTGCAGATCATGGAAACAGAAGAAGGCTCCCGTCTGACGCTGCAGGAAAACGGTACAACAACGGTCTACGGCGTTTCCTTCGACGTCTGTGCCAATCCGGCCTGCGCGTGCAATACCGTGGACATGATCCTGACTCCCGTAGCGGATGACCACAAGACGGGACAACGAATCCCGGCCCGGCTGGTGCCCATCGATCTCAAGGGCAAGAAGGTGGCGGACAAGGGTGACGTGGCCAAGCGCGGTCCGGAGCGCGATTTCGCCAAGAGCGTGGTCAAGCAGATGGACGACGATGATTTTCGGTCTCTCGCCTTGTACTACCTGGCCGTCAAGCAGCGGCGGACCGAGACCGCCCGGCCGGAAGATGTCGACGCCTGGTTCGAGTACGAAGAGATCGAGGAAAAGGGGCTGTTGACCGCCTACAGAGACATCCTTCCCTATGCCGACCCCTTGCTGGTGACCCTGAGCAACGAGCGATGCGTGGTCCTTGACCTGTACTGCCTCAGAAGCAGCTGCCTCTGTACCGAGACCGTTCTGAGCGTCTATCCGGCTGTCCGGGATGGGATAACGACCGGCAAGGAGCTCGGCAGCTATCTTGTCGATTACCGGAAGAAAACCTGGCAGCTCGCCGATGCGGCCGGAGCCGGAAAAGGGTGGCTCGATCCGCAAACGGCCCGGCAGGCCATGGAGGAACAGAACCCGTCAATCTATGAGCAGATGGGAAAGCGGCATGTCAGGTTGGCCGAGATCTACCGCCATTGCCGCCGCAGCCAAGGCATGATCGAGCACAAGCCGGCGCAATCGGTCAAGGTGGGCCGGAACGATCCCTGCCCCTGCGGCAGCGGCAAGAAATACAAGAAATGCTGCCTGGGAAAATAGGGAGAGTCCCAAGGATGAAGGCGGAAGGATGAAGGATGAAGAGTCATCCTTCATCCTTCCTTTTTCGAGTCCCCAGCCCTTGGCTAATCCCGATCCCCTGCTTTGCGCTCCGGCATGCAGCCACAATGACACGGCTGCCGGATCAGGGCCACCGGCGGCGGCAGACACCCGCAGCCACAGCCCTCCTTGACGGCGGTTTCCCTGGTCTCCTCTGCCAGCAGCGGCTTCCGGTTCTCCCTCGACTCTTCGTTCATGTTGGAACCTCCTGATGTTGAGTTTTATGCGCACATACTTATTGACTGTGCGCAAGAAAAGGCCCCTACCCGGGGCCGTGGCCGCACTGTCCTCCACCCTGGCCGTGCCCGGCTGCCCCCTGGCAGCCGCAGGTGCAGATCCGGTTCAACCGCTGCCGGCACCGCTCCAGGGCCTCCTCATCCAGCCGGTAGATGATCCGGTTTCCCTGCCGTTCGTCCCGCACCAGGCCCGCGGCCTTGAGCACCCGCAAATGCTGCGACACGGCAGGCTGGGAGATCCGGAGTGCCTCCGCCAAGCTGTTGACGTTGATCTCGTTGGCCTTCAGAAGCTCGATGATCTCGATCCGCTTGTCCACCGACAGCACCTTGAACAGCTCTGCCGCTGCCTTCATCTCCGGACTCTCCTTAAGTATATGCGTAGAATCTTATTTACCAGAAGCCGCCTCCCCTGTCAAGGACGACCTGCGGAAGGCTGGATTTTCGACAAGGCGGACGCCAGGCTGGATGTTTTGGTCCTGCAAGCGGGCGCACAGAGGGCGACGCGTGCGTCGCCCCTACGGGAGGATCCATCGGCCGCACGTCGCCACCGATCGTGGGCCTGCCAACGCTGGTGTCCGGCGCTGCTCCCCACCGCTGCAAAAGTCGTCTGGCCTGAAAGCCCACCGCGCTCCCCTGGTCCAGTTCGGTTGCCGGTGGGCGCCGGGGGCTCGTTGACGTCGCTGCAGAATCTCTCTACAGTGCTTGAGCATGGTAACACGAGTGGCAGACCTCCCGGACTGGCGCTGGTTCTTCCTCGCTTGCCCACGTCAGACGGGCAAGTCCTCCCTCGTCGACGGCCATGATCCGCCACAAGCCCAGGCATGCTCAAAGATGCGGCACAGGCCGGCCGTGTTGTCCGGAGCAGGTTGTTGGAAGTGATCAGATCTTGGCTGGCTTCGAAAGCATACGCCCGCTACGAGAAAACTGAAAAGGAGAAGCATGATTCTGCAGATGATGGAAACAGAGGAAAGGTGCCGGGTGACGCTGCAGGAAGACGGTACGACAAGGGCTTACGACGTTACCTTCCAGATCTGTCCCAGTCCGGTCTGCACGTGCAATAGCGTGGACATGCTCCTGACTCCTGTGCCGGAAGACCACCCGGAGACGGAGCCGCGAATGCCGGCCCGGGTGGTGTCCATTGATGTCAAGCGCAAGAAGGTGGCGGACCAGGGCACCGTGACCAGGCGCGGTCCGGAGCGTGATTTCGCCAGGAATCTGGTCAAACAGCTGGACGAGGATGATTTCCGGTTCCTGCTCTCCCGCTACCTGGCCGTCAAGCGGCAGCAGACCGACCTGGCCCGGCCGGAAGATATCGACACCTGGTTCGAATACGAAGAAATCGAGAAAAAGGGACTGTTGACTCCCTACAGGGACATCCTTCCCTATGCCGAGCTCTGGCCGGTGACCCTGAACAACGAGCGATACGTGATCCTTGACCTGTATTGCCTCAGAAACGGCTGCTTCTGTACCGAAACCTGCCTGAGCGTCTATCCGGCGGTCCCGGACGGAGTGGCGACCGGCAAGGAGCTCGTATGCTATGTCGTCGATTACCGGAAGAAGACGTGGCAGCTCCGCGATCCGACCGGAGTCGGAAAAGGGTGGATCGATCCGCAAACGGCCCGGCAGGCCATCGAGGAGCAAAACCCGTCAATCTATGCGCAGATGAGAAGGCGGCATGTCCGGCTGACCGAGATCTACAGCCATTGCCGCCGCCGGCAGGGCGGGATCGGGTCCAGACCGGCGCAAACGGTCAAGGTCGGCCGGAACGCCCCCTGTCCATGCGGCAGCGGCAAGAAGTACAAGAAATGCTGCCAGGGAAAGGAGACAGAATAAACCTGGACTGGTGGCCGGCCTTGGTGCCGGGGATCGTCGAGGGCGCGCCCCCCCTGAGCCCGTGGGGGAATGGCATCACCGGTCAGGGTGTGACCCTTTTTCGGGGGTGCCACGGACCCACCCGGGCTTGTCGTACTCTGGGGTTGCGCATGGGATGGGCCCTTCCCAGTCCGGTTCATCCCCACGCCCTGGGGAACGGCCAGCCCGGCCGGCCCTGGGCGTCGAAGTTCTCTTCCACCGCGCCCGGCATGGCCTCGGCGATGGCCCGCATGAGCCGGGGAGAGATCCTGAATGCGGGCCAGGAGCCGAGAGAGTTGCCATGCGCGGGGCGCACCCGAAGGGGTACCACGCCGGAAGTCGGCTCTGGTGGCCGCCCATAAGTCCGTAACCGTTCACCAGCTACCCTGGTGAACGGTTACGGAGTCCCACGCATCAACGACGGTTCATCCCCACGCCCGGGGGGAACGTCAACTGCACGGCGTGGCAGGTACAGGTCTTG
>JBFMBH010000199.1 GCA_040755095.1 Thermodesulfobacteriota bacterium | reverse complement strand
CGGACATTGCCCGGAAAGGGGTAGCCGGCCAGAAGCTCATAGACCGCCGACGCCAGTCCCCGCACCCGCTTGCGCAGGCCGGCGCTGAAGCGCTGGACAAAATGGTCGGCCAAAAGCCGCAGGTCCCCCTCCCGCTCCCGCAAGGGCGGCAGATGCAGGCGCAGGACATTGAGGCGGAAATAGAGGTCCTCCCGGAACCGGCCCTCCCGGACCAGGCAGCGCAGGTCCCGGTGGGTACCGGCCATGATCCGCACATCCACCGCCACCTTCTTGCTGCCCCCCAAGGGATAGAACTCCCGGTCATCGAGCACGGTCAGGAGCTTCACCTGCAGCGGCAAGGGCAGATCGCCGATCTCGGTGAGAAAGATGGTGCCGCCATGCGCCAGACGGAACATGCCTGGCTTATCGGTCTGGGCGCCGGTAAAGGCGCCCCGCACATGGCCGAACAGCTCGGACTCCAGAAGGGTTTCCGGCAGGGCGCCGCAGTTGACCTTGATGAAAGGGTGGCGGCCCCGGGGGGAGGCGCGGTGGATGGCCTCGGCCACCAGGTCCTTGCCGGTGCCGGTCTCGCCGGTGATCAGCACCGAGGCATCGGTGCGGGCCACGATCGGTACCAGCTCCAGGATCGCCTGCATCTTCGGGCTGTGACCGATCACCCCTTCCAGGGCCACGGCGGCCGGGCCACCGCCCTGGAGGCCCTTGAGGAGTGACAGATCCTCCAGGGTGACCACCACCCCCTGGGGCTCGCCGTCACCGCCAGGCAGCGGGGCGACAACGAACCGGATCGGCACCCGCTTGCGGTGCCGGTCGATGATATCCCCTTCGCAGGTGATGGCGGCGCCTTCGGCCAGCACGGCTGCCACCGGAGGACGATCGGCTCCCCAGCGGCAGCGCAGCACCGGCTCCACCGGCAGGCCGCCGGCCTCCTCCCGGCTGTAGCCGGTAAGGGCCTCCAGAGAGCGGTTGATGGCGACCACCTCCTGGCGGCTGTCCAGGATGGCGATGCCATGGGGCACGCCGTCGATGACCGCCAGCAGGTCGATGGCAACGAGGGAGGAGGGCTCGGGCATAGGCTCTGGCACGACTCAGGGTGCGCCAAGGGGGCAACAGGATGCGGCTTGCCCCTCTCTATGCCCAGAAACCCGGGCGGTTGTCAACGATGATGCTCAAACCGAAACAAGGACCAGGGTGGAACAGGAAACAGCGGCAGCCCCCGGGCGCCGCCGGCATGGTGGGACCGCCGGCCCTCAACAGCCGATGCGCGTTGGAGGCCACTACCGCCGCCTGCCCACGGCCAGGGCCCGGCGGGCAGCGTCCAGGCGGGCCATGATCGGCAGCTTCCGGAGGGTGGCGTCATCGGTCTCGTTGTTGACGTTGATGAGCACCAGCCGCCCCCCTCCCCGGCCGTAACGGTTCTCCAGATCGATGATCGCCCCCACCACGGTCAGCCGGCCGGTGGTCACCCGCTCCTGATAGCGGGCGACACCCTCCGCCACCAGGCTGTCCACCAGGGCCTCCGCGGCCTGCAGCAGCCGTTCGCCATCGCCGGCATCCAGGCCAGGCGGCATAACCGCGGCCAGACGATCCACCACCCGGCGCAAGCCGGCGTCCACGGCCCGCTCGGGGGCGAGGGCCAACGCCAGGATCGGGCTGTCCGTCTGGCCGGTGATGAGAAGAACCGGGGTGCGCAGCCCGAAAACCCCGAAGTCCACCGCCGCCGCCACCGGCGTCAGCTCGGGTCCCAGGGTGCGCACGGAGTACAGCTGTCCCGGGCCGTCCGCCAGGAAAAGCCCGGGCTGCACCCGGGGATCGCAGTCCGCCAGCCAGGTGACCGCCGGCGCCAGCTCCCCGGCCGGTATCGCCACGGCGGCGGGCAGGGCCTTGTCGTTCCCGGCCACCAGGAGCTCGACGATGGCAAAAGGCGGCTGGCCCGCGGCCACCTTGCCCTGGACGGGCAGCTCCGCCTCCGCCGGGCCACCGGCAGCCAAAGCCCACCACAGGCCAGTCACCACCAGGAAGCATCTTCCCCTGCCCATGATCCCCTCCCAGACCACCCAGCGAATGTCGAATACCGCACAAGGAATGTCCAACCGCAGAAGGGACCGCAACTGAACAGAACGGTCAACCACCGGTCCCTTGGACCCTGGAAATCCCTGGTTGGACATGCTGCGGTTCGTCTTTCTCGGCCCATCCCGCCCCGAGGTTAGCAGATCGGCCGCCCCGGCGCAAACCCGCCAGACCCACGGCCCCCCCCCGCGCCTTGACAGCCCTGGGGGCCATGTTATATACGGCCATCGCCATCCCATGCCGCCCATCAAGTCCCTCGGATCCACGACGTCCTTCCGGTCGCAGCAAGCAGCACCAACCGGCCCCCGTTCAGCCCGGGGCACTGGAGGCAACATGCACGCCAAAGATCTCATGATCCCCCTCCTGGAGTTCCTCACCCCGGCGACCCCCTTGAAGGAGGCCGCCAACCTCCTGCGCACCGCCAAGCGGGACGAGGACAAGTGCGGGGTCAAGGGCCTGCCGGTCCTGGACCCCCAGGGCGCCATGGTGGGCTTCCTGTCCATCGGCGACATTCTCAAAGCGGTCTTCCCGCCTTACATGCAGCTCATGGACCTGGGCGAGTTCACCTGGGATGGCATGGTGGAGACCATGGCCAAACGATGCGCCGCAAAGACGGTGGCCGAGCTCATGACCCGGCGGGTGGTCACGGTGCCCGCCGAGGCGCCCCTCATGGAGTGCGTGGACCACATGCTCAAGCACAACGTCAAGAGGCTGCCGGTGGTGCGGCCGGACGGCAAGGTGATCGGCATCCTCTACGAGCGGGATGTCTTCTTTGCCATCGCCAAGGCGATGCAGGACAACAATGCCGGAGGTGGCCAATGACCCACGAAGCCGCGGCTGCGGCCCAGCCCTTTGTCATGGACACCGCCTTCTGGACCGCCACCACCATCTTCCTGCTCGCCTACGTGGTCATCGTTTCGGAGAAGATCCACAAGACAGTGGTCGCCCTGTTCGGCGCCGGCCTCATGCTGGTGTCGAAGATCCTCGCCCAGCACGAGGCCTTCCATGTGGAGGAGTTCGGGGTCGACTGGAACGTTATCTTTCTCCTTATCTCCATGATGGTGATCATCAACCTCATGCGGCCCACCGGGGTCTTCGAGTACATCGCTATCAGGAGCGCCAAGGCGGGCCGGGGCGAGCCGATGCGGATCATGGCCATCTTCGCCACCGTCACCGCGATCCTCTCCGCCCTTCTCGATAACGTCACCACCGTGCTCCTCATCGTGCCGGTGACCATCCTCATCGCCGACGCCCTGGAGGTGAATCCGCTGCCGTACCTCATCTCTTGTGCCCTGGCCTCCAACATCGGCGGCACCGCCACCCTCATCGGCGACCCGCCCAACATCATGATCGCCTCCAAGGCGCAGCTGGAGTTCATGGACTTCGTCTACCACCTGAGTCCGGTGGTGATCGTGATCATGGTCTTCTATGTCGTGGCCATCAAGCTCATCTGGGGCAAGGCGCTCAAGACGCGGCCGGAGCTGCGGCAGCGCATCATGGCCATGAACGAGAACGAGGCCATCAAGGACCCGGTGATGCTCATCAAGTCTCTGGTGGTTCTGGGCCTGGTGCTCACCGGCTTCGTCTTCCACGGGGCGCTCCATTTCCAGCCCGCCACCATCGCCCTCTTTGGTGCCGGCCTCCTGCTGCTCCTCGCCAACACCCATGAGCCACACCACATCCTGGCCGAGGTGGAATGGCCCACCATCTTCTTCTTCATCGGCCTTTTTGTCATCATCGGCGGCGTGGTCAAGGTCGGCCTCATCAAATGGATGTCCATCCAGGTCCTGGAGCTTACCCAGGGCAACATGCTCGCCACCAGCATGGTGGTGATGTGGTTCTCGGCCTTTGCCTCGGCCTTCATCGACAACATCCCCTACGTCGCCACCATGAACCCTTTGATCGTCGACATGGCCCGGCAGCTGTGGCCGGACCTGTCCGGCGTTGCCCTGCTGCAGCACACCGAGCTCATGCCCCTGTGGTGGTCCCTGGCTCTGGGCGCCTGCCTGGGCGGCAACGGCACCGCCATCGGCGCCTCGGCCAACGTCATCGTGGTCGGCATGTCCGAAAAGCTGGGCCGGCGCATCTCCTTCGGCCAGTTCATGCTCTACGGCATGCCCCTCATGGTCATGACCGTGATCATCTCCACCGCCTACGTCTGGCTGCGCTACTACGTTTTCAAGGTCTGAGCCCGCGGCCCCGCCCTCCTCCGCTTGCCACCCCGACCGAATGTCGATTCTCGAACAAGGGATGTCCAACCGGAGAAGGGGCCGGCAGAACTGACCCGAAGCGGCAACGACCGGTCCCTTCAACCTTGGAAACCCCTGGTTGGACATGCGGCGGTTCGCCCTTCTCGGCCCATCCCGCCCCGAGGCTGGCCGATCAGCCGCCTGGCGCAAACCCTGCCGCCGGAGCCACGGACAGGCCCTCCCGTGCCTTGACAACCCTGGGGGCCATGCTTACGGTTCGGGCAGTTTTGCCCGCGGGGCCAGGACACAGCCGTCCAGCCGGCGCCCCGCATCAGGAGCCGGAGGAACGACCGCCGTCAGGTCCGACGGCAGCACGATACATCTTCTAAGGAGGCCATCTGTGGTGGAGGAGGAGCGGACTGAAGAGCTGGCGCCCGAGGCGGCAGCCGTCCAGGCGGTCGAGGAGGCACCGACAGAGGAGAGCGCGGCCCGGATCCAGGCCCTGGAGCACCAGCTGGCCGAGGAGAAGGACCGGCTGCTGCGGATGGCCGCCGAGTTCGAGAACTCGAAGAAGCGGCTGGCCCGGGAAGCGGCGCTCCGCCAGGATTACGCGGAAGAAAGCTTCATGCGGGAGATCCTGCCCGCCATCGACAACCTGGAGCGGGCGTTGGCGCAGGGCCAGGAGGGCGGCGCCCAGGCCCTGCTCGATGGCGTCGAGCTGACCCGCCAGGGGCTCATGGCCACCCTGGAGCGCCTGGGGCTTTCTGCCATCGTCAGCCTGGGCCAGCCGTTCGACCCCCACCGGCACGAGGCAATGACCGTGGAGGCCACGGATGAGCTGCCCCCCAGCCACGTGCTGCGGGAATTCCAGAAGGGCTATCAGTTCAAGGAGCGGGTCATCCGGCCGGCCCGGGTGGTGGTTTCCAAGAAGGGCTGCTAGGTCCGGCCAGAGGAAGCGCGGCCGGCTGCGAAGGATACGATCATCTTATACATCTTATACGTGGAGACACTGGCATGGGAAAGATCATCGGAATCGACTTGGGCACCACCAACTCCTGTGTAG
>JBFMBH010000198.1 GCA_040755095.1 Thermodesulfobacteriota bacterium | reverse complement strand
TGAACTTTTGCATCAGGATGTTCTCTTCATTGGTCGCCCGGGCGCAAGAAAAACCGGCGATGGCGTCCGGTCCGTACATGGCCTTGATGGCGAAGAAGCGCTTGGCCACGTGATCGAGGGCTTCCTCCCAGCTGGTCTCCACCAGCTGGCCGCCCCGCCGGATCAGGGGCCTGGTGAGGCGGGCGGGATGCTGCACGAAGTTGAAGGCGAAGCGCCCTTTGACGCACAGGGCGCCATAGTTGGGCGCCAGTCCGGGCTCGGCATCCACCTCCATGATGGTGCTGCCCTTGACCTTGAGCCGAAGCTGGCAGCCGGCGCCGCAATACGGGCAAGTGGTGCGGACCTGGCGGACCTCTTCGCTGACCATGGGCACCAGGAGGTCCTTCTTGCTCAGGGCACCGGTGGAGCAGCTGTCCACACACTGGCCGCAGTGCACGCAGCGGGCGTTGAAGGTCAGGGTGATGTCCCGGGCCCGGCCGGCATCGTCCACGCCGCCGGCCGCCAGCTCCAGGGCGCCGTAGGCGCAAGCCCGCAGGCAGCGCTGGCAGAAGATGCACTTGTCGAGGTCCACAGCGATGAGCGGATGGGAGACGTCCCGGGTGTACCGGGGCGTGGTGGCCATGCCGGTCTTCACCGGATCCACGCCGTGCTCGATGCACAGCCGCCTGAAATCGCAGCGGTCATAGGCGGTGCAGCCGCAGGCCAGACAGCGGGCCGCCTCTCGCCGGGCCATCTCCTCGGTAAAGCCGAGCCGCACCTCGCCAAAGTCCTGCACCGCCCGCTCCGGGGGTCTGGCCGGCATCTTCTCCCGGAGCTTCACCCGGGTGCCGGCAAAGATCTGCTGGTCGACCTCGTCGAAGGACTTGCCGCGGCTGAAGTTGAAGCGGCTGTCCCCTGGCGTCTTGGCGCGGCCGCTGATGGCGGCATGGATGTTCTCTGCCGCCCGGCGGGCCGAGACCACGGCCTGGATCACCGAGCGGGGACCGCTTGCTGCATCCCCCGCGGCATAGACGTTGGCCAGGCTGGTCAGGGCGGTGCGGGGATTGGCCTTGATGATCTGCTGCGGGGTCAGCTCCAGGCCGGTGCTGTCCCCGGTCCAGGCCAGCTGCCCCAGGGCGTGGACCACCACGTCCACCGGCATCCGGCCCACCGAGCCCGGGATGGCCAGCGGCTGCCGGACGCCGCGCTCGTCCGCCTCCCCCAGCTTGGTGCGGATCAGCTCCACCTCCAGGCCGCCATCCTTTTCCCGGATCTGGATCGGCTGGGTCATGAGCAGGAGGCGCACGCCTTCGCTCTCCGCCTCCCGGATGCTCCGCTGGTTGGCGGGCATCTCCAGCCGCGCCCGGGGGTAGATCACCGTCACCTCTTCCACCGCTAGGCGCAGCAGGCTGCGGGCGCATTCCATGGCCACGTTGTTGCCGCCGATCACCACCGCCCGCCGGCCCAGAGCGCCGGCCGTGCCATCATGCACCCGGCGCAGGAGCTCCAGGGCTGGCACAACCTGCCGCAGGGTGGCGCCCGGGAGCTCCAGGGGCTGGTCCATACTGGCTCCGATGGCAAGCAGCGTGGCATCGTAACCCTGCCCGGCCAGCTCCTGGAGGGTGAAATCCCGGCCCAGCCGCTGGTGGAGACGCACCGAGATGCCCAGGCGCAGGATGGTGCCGATCTCGTAGTCCAGGACCGCCTTGGGGATCTTGTATTCCGGAATGCCGTAGCGTAAGAGCCCCCCCAGCTTGGCCTCGGCCTCGTAGACCGTTACCGCATGGCCGTTTCTGGCCAGGAAACAGGCGGCGGCCAGCCCGGCCGGACCGCCGCCGACCACCGCCACCTTTTTGCCCGTGGCCGGCAGGCGGGCAAGCCGCAGATCGACCTTGTTCGCCAGGCACCAGTCGGCGACAAAGCGCTTCAGATGGTTGATGGAAACCGGCTCGTCCACCAGGAGGCGGCGGCACCGGGTCTCGCAGAAGCGCGGACAGACCCGGCCCACCGAAAAGGGGAAGGGATTGCGCTCCATGACCAGCCGCACCGCCTCGGCATATTGCCCTTTGGCCACATGGGCGATATATCCCTGAACGTTGATCTGGCCCGGACAGGTCAGGTTGCAGGGCGCCTTGCAGTCGCCGAAATGGGTGCTGGCCAGCAGCGCCAGCCGCTCCTGGCGATGGGCCTGGACCTTGCGGGTGGCGGTTGCCACCACCATCCCCTCGGTCACCGGGGTGGAGCAGGCCGGCACCAACTGCCCCGCAGCGGCAACAGCGACGACGCAGATGCCGCAATCGGCCGGGAGCTTTCCCGGCAGGTGACACAAGGTGGGGATGACGATCCCGGCCTGGCGGGCCGCATCAAGAATGGTGCTGCCCGCCGGCGCCGTCACCGGCACGGTATCGATGACCAGGGAGATCGAAGCCATGGTGTCCAAATCCTGCGCTGGATCCGTTGCGCCACGCCGGGATAGCCCGGCCCGAACCGGTTCATATACTGCAAGCACCCAACCTATGTCAATATTGACATAGGTGATCGGCGGCGGGCAGGGCAACAACCAGAACCAGGGAGGTGGCCGGGCGATGGACAACAGGGAACGGTTCAGAATCCGCTCCAAGATCTGGATCGAGGACGCGAACGGCCAGGTGGTCTTCGGCAACGGTCGCTACCGGATGCTCATGGCCATCGACCGCCACCGCTCGTTGCAGATGGCGGCCAGGGAGCTGCAGATGAGCTACCGGGCGCTGTGGGGCCGGGTGAAGGCCTCGGAAGAGCGGCTGGGCAGGGTCCTGGTGGTACGGGAAGGGCGGGGGTCGTGCCTCACTCCGTTCGCCCGGGAGCTTTTGGCGAGCTTTGCGCGGCTGGAGCAGGAGGTCCGGGATCGGGCCGACCAGGCCTATGCCGGCCTGGTGGCTGGGGGCTTGCGCTGAGCTTGCAGCCCGACGATTGTCCGTGGAGCTGGCTCAGCCGCCCGGCCGGCGGGGTACAAACCCTGCCTGAGGCCGGCCTGGGTGCGCCCCGCGCATGGCAACTCCCAAGAGAAGCGCCACCTCGCCGAGACGCAGCTCGAAATTGACCAGACATCGGAAGTTGTCGATATAGATCCTTCGTAGCATCACCACTGTTTCCCCTTCCGTGACTGGGCCGCCTGCCCAGCCCCTGGCCATGGCGCTGGCCAAGCCCCACCAGATGCGGGTCCGGACGGCCAGGACAGCCGGCCGTGTGACCACGGCAGAGCCGGTCGCACCGCCTTTCCCCTTCCCCATGCAGCCGGCCGGTCTGAGCACCGGCTTTTCCCAGACTACCTTGGCCATCCCAGGCGTGGCGACCTCCTGGGCATGGCTCCCCGCTCAATGGGCGGCGTGCAGCAGCTCCAGGGCGGTGGCCCCGTCCTGGGGCGAGGAGGCGATGACCGTCGTCAGGGCCATGCCTGTTGAGACCGTGGCCAGGGCCGGGCCAAGGGCGTCGCTCGCCTCCAGCCGGTCCAGCATGGGCAGGACCACGGCAATGGTGTCGGCGCTGATCCGGGTGCTTTCGTGGACCACCGCCAGGGCTGCCGACAGCTGGCGGCCCAGCTCCTGCACCGCCGCGGAGGCGGCCAGGACCCCATCCCGGGCGCACCGCTCGGGGTAGTCGCTGACCCGGACGAGGGCCAGGGACAAGCTCCCCATGTACTCCTGCACCTTGTGGATCTCGGCGTCCACCGATTCTTGAAAGGCGCCAAACGGGCTCACCTTCATCATCTTCTTCTCCTCCTGGCTCAGCCCGACGGAGAAATGGGGCGCCATGGTGGTGGAGACGATGGCAAAGGAGCGGCGAAGCGCTTCGTCCTCGATGGCGCCGCCGGTCACCCGGTGCACGGTGATGACCCCCAGGATCCTCCCCGCCGTCTTGAGGGGCACCACCAGAAAGCGGGGGAGCCCGGGACCGGGGCTGTCCGCCACCACCGGCTCGCCGGCCATGATCTGGTCGGCCAGCGGCGGCAGCAGCAGGGAGGTGGCGGCCAGGTCCAGCTCGTCTGCCGACATGCCGTACTGCCCCTTGACCCGAAGGAGCCCGGTCTCGTCGAACAGCAGCACCGCGCTCCTCTCTACCTTGAAGCCCAGGCTCAGGGCCTGCAGGATGAGATGGATGCTGTCGTCGATGGAGCCGCTCCGGTTGAGGATGGCGCTGACGTTGAAGAGGGCCAGGTGCTCTTCCATCTGCTCCTGGATCGTCCGGTTGCGGGACTCGATGGCGGCCATCATGCTGTCATAGGTTTCGCCCAGAAGGGTCACCTCGTCCTCGCCGGTGACCACCAGGTCCTCGCCCTGCTCCTGGGTTTCGACCTCCTTCATCTTGCGGAGCAGGCGATGGAGGGGCCGGTTCACCAGCACCAGGGCCACCAGGATCGAGATGCCGATGGAGGCGAGCAGGGTGGCCCCAGCCGACAGGATGAGCAGCCAGCGGTTGTCGGTCACCATCCGGTCGATGTCCCGGGTGGAAAAATCCACCAGGAGCTTGCCGAGCACGGCGGTGTCCGGGCTATGGCAGCCGTGGCAGCGGCGGTCGTTCACGATGGGGTTGACGTTGCGCAGGATCCGCCGGCCGTCCGCCTTCTCGAAGAGCACCGTCAGGTTGTCCCGCTTCACCGCCCCGTCCGCGTGGCAGAAGGTGCAGCTCTTCTCCTGCCG
The DNA here is from genome assembly GCA_040755095.1 of Thermodesulfobacteriota bacterium. Lineage (NCBI taxonomy): Bacteria > Pseudomonadati > Thermodesulfobacteriota > Thermodesulfobacteriota bacterium. Next base: position 691 of record JBFMBH010000198.1, on the reverse strand, counting down.
GTCGAGAACGGTGCCGATCTCCGGCCGGAGCTTGGCCATCCGCACCTCGCCGTCCAGGGCGATGACCTTGATGTCCTCCACCATGGCCTCCTGGGCCACCGCATCGACAATGGCCTGCACCTTGTCCAGCTCGTTGGTGAGCATGGCGTCATCCAGGCTGCTCTTGATGGCGCTGCTCATCTTGCAGGCCTCCCGCTCGGCCATGGCCAGGAGGCGGCGCTCGGAGAGGCGGACATTGGTGTGGGAGAACAGGCTGATCACCACGAACAGGCCGGCGGCCATGGCCACCGCCATCTTGAAACCGATGCTCTTCCGAAGCTTCATCCTCATGGCGTGGCCGATCTCCGGGCGAAAGGTTGCGGGCATAGGCGCCAGGGCTGGGCTACAGGGCAGAGGGGACGATGGCGTTGTCCTGGACGGCGAAGGTCACCTGCCGCATGGCCTCCTGGATGACCTTGGTGAAGTTCTCGATCATGATGGTGCTCCTGGGGGAAAGGCGGCCGCGCACGATGACGCGGAAGATGCCGAGCTGCCGCTCGATCTCCTTCTTCTTCTCCTCCTTGGCCGCCACCAGGGCGATGCTCTCGTGCTCGATCTCCTGGAACCGCTTGACGGCCGTCGCCAGGACCATCTTCTTGTCCGGCGGCAGCTGCTCGATGCCCTTGCCCAGCTTCTTGATGAGATCGATCAC
>JBFMBH010000197.1 GCA_040755095.1 Thermodesulfobacteriota bacterium | reverse complement strand
GGCGAGCTGGAGTGGGTCTCGACATAGAGGTCATAGTTGTGGGTCCAGCCAGGGCCGAGGCTCTGCTCAATGGTGTTGCTGCCGGAGTTGTACGACCGCCTAAGGGCGATCCCGCCCATGCCGCCCCTCAGTGCCAGATCGGTGTTGTGGTACACCCAGGCGCCGCTAGCCATGTCCACCGGGTCGGCGGCCAGTACCGGCTCGAAAGACTGGTAGAGGCTGGCATCCACCTGGTCCTGGACATGGTACACCTCCACCGAGGCCTCCTCGGCGCCATAGCCACCGTAATGGCCAGGGGCGATGACCCAGCCGAAATGCTTACGGGATTCCAGGAGGCCGTACTCGATATAGCCCTTGCCTGACCAGTTCCCGAGGCCAAGCCGGCCGTCGATGGGGAGAATGAGCGTGAGGCCCTGACCGATGCTCGCCTCCAGAGCGGCCAGATCCTCGGTGCTGTAGTTGACCAGCTGGGTCTTCACGGCGGCGAAGTTGGCAGGGGTGGCCTTGAACACCTTCTTGCCACTGGCGTTGTTGATCTGGAGCAGCTTGACCGTCGAGACCGCGGGCCGGTTGACCTGCATCTGCTCCAGCACCCCGTGCTCGAGGGCGCTCCCCAGCTGGCCGCTGGCCCGCAAATAGGCATCCTCCGCCACGGTATCCCAGCCCCTGGCGACGACGGTGGACAGCTGTGCCTTGATGTCGACGTAGTAGCCCGCCTCCTGGGCTACGATGCCGAAGCGGTGGTGGCGCACGTCGATGACCCCGGCCAGCTGGGCGAAAAGGTTGGAGGCCAGGGTGGTGTCCCGCATCCAGGTCATACCCATGACGTTCAGGGTCTCGGTCAGCACCTCCGGGGAGGTGTCGGCAAGCCCCTGATTCCGGTAGGCCTGCAGCTGCCGCTCCCGCTTCTCCACCAGTCGGCCCAGACGGCTGCCGCCGAAGTCGTAGACGATGGCATAGGTGGCGCCGCGCTGCAAGGTGTAGGTCACGGTCTGGTCCCAGTCGTCCGTGCTGTACGGGTGCTCAATGGCAATGGTCAGCGTATGGAGATCCCCGGTCACCGGCTCGGTTTCGTCGGCGAGCAACTGGTCGTCCAGCAACAGCTGCGCCCCCGGAATGCGAACCGTTTGCCCGGAAAGGGGGCAGTCCAAGGCATAGTTGAAGCCGTCGTAGGTGTAGGTCACGTGGACGTAGGCACTGTGGCTGCCGACGCTGTCGGCGCGGTAGCGGACCGCGATGTCCCGGTATAGTCCCGGGCCGAGAGTGCCGCTCTGCCCACCGCCGGTGATCTGGAACCGCGCCGCATCAGGGCCGGCGAGGCTGATGCCGGTGATGGTCAGGCTCAGGCCGCCACTGTTCTTGAAGCGGGCGGTGCCGTCCACAGGACGGCCGAGATAGTTCGCGCCGAACGGGAAGCCATAGGAGCCGGTCCAGTCCGGGCGGGCGGCCACCACCCCGGTCAGGCTCACGGAGTCGTCTGCAAAACGGCTGCCGCTCACGTAGCACCATTCGACGTACAGGGTCCCGGTCTTGGTGCCTGCGGCCTGGCCGGTGCCGCTCAAGCGCACCGTGATGGTGTGGGTGGCGCCAACCCCCACATTCACCGTGCCGCCGCCAGCGACAATCGAATAGGCGTTGCTGGGGTTGCTGCTCAGCGTGGCCTTGATCTGAATGTTGAAGGTGTACGAATTCGTGAGTGTCCAGGTGAGCTCGGAGGCCCCGTCGGGATAGATCTTGCCGAAATCGGCGGTGTTCGAGAGCGGGAGCTTGACACCCGTCCCGTCCCCGGCAGCCAGATGTCCTGGGAGAGCTCTCTCCGGCCCGGAGGTGGTCACCGGGCCGGCTGGGGTGGCGACCGGCTCCCCCGCCGCCGGGGCCGCCGCGGTCAGGTTGGCGGCCTCGTAGACGATGGCGAGCTTTCTGCCGGCCAGGTCCGGGATGTTCAGGGTGCGGTCGATCTCGCCGTGGGTGATCCGCACTGTGTGCACATACTCGGCAGGGATGTCGGTCCAGGTGTTGTATTCCTCATCTACCGGGAAATCCAAGCTCGACGGCAGACCCTCCAGGTATTGGGGGACAATCTCGCGGCCGCCGATGATCTCGGAGAGCGAGGCATTGGGAAGATAGGCCTTCAGAACGTTGACCAGCCTCATGCTGGAGCTTTCGAGCGCACTCGTTATGCCGGCCTCATTGAGGCCCTGGACATAATCGGTGCCGATGGTGCCGCCGGCGGCCGCCAGAAAGGCGTTCCGCGTGTAGCCCATGGCGGTCGCGAGATCGATGCCCGGCGTGGCCAGGTAGGGCTTGAATGCCGGATCGAAGAGGTACGTTTGCCCGTTGATGGTCGCCTTGACCCAGACCCGGTGCACAAGGAAGCTATCGCCATCGTTGGAAGGGGTTGCCGGAATGCCACCATTGCCCAGGACATCGCTGACCACGAGGCTCGTGAACAGGCCAGCGTCCACGCTCAGCCAATGCTTCAGGTCCTTCTGGTCAGTAGCGGAAACGGGAATCGTCATGGTCCCGTACACGTATTCGGCCGGGTAGCCGCTTTCCCGCAGGAGGGCGATCATGAGGGCCGCCTGGTCGAAATCGTTCCCGGCGCCATCGAGGTAGGTGAGGGTAGCACCCTTGAGCAAGCCGAAATAGGGCACATAGTCCACATGGTTGCGCACGTATTCATAGATGAGCACGGGATCATGCTGGAGAGCCCTGGCCAGCTCGGCGATCTCCGGGCCAGCGGCGCCGGCCTGGCCCGCCGCAGCCGCAACGGCCTGCGGGTAAGTCTCGGCAGGGCCGTTTGCTTCCAGCTCCAGTGCCCTGGCCTGGTAATGCTCCCGGGCCTCCTCCGGACTGATCGGGTCGGCCGTGACCCGGACCCATCCCGGTCCTGCCACCTCGGCTTGCGCGACGCCCCAGGGAATGCCGGCCAGAAGCAGACTGATCACAAGACAGCAGACGCTGAACCGCAGGTGCTCTCGCCTCATGACGATCCTCCACAGAAAGGAACCGCGGCCGGCCTTCCGGCGGCGGCTTGACTATGCAATGCAGTCGGACGGCGGCTCCGCTAATTGGTCACCGTCACACTGACGCTGTCGGCAAAGACAATGGTGTCCGGCACGCCGTTGCGGTCAAGGTCGACGCACAGATAGAAGATGTATGCTCCGGGGGTGAGCCCGGAGGCCCCACTCCAGACCTGGAGCGGAGTGCTGATGCTCGTCAGGGCACCCTGGCTGGCGGGGTAGAGACCGACCCGCCAGCTGTTCGTGGCCTGCGTCCACGACCACCACGTGTTGGGAGCCGCTGCCGGTGTCTGCAGGAGCACCCACCACTCGACATCCTGGCCAGCCACCGTGCCGGCGTCGAGGGTGATGGCCAGCGAAAGGGCGCTTGTCTTGCTGATGGAGAGGGGGCCATCGCTGCCGTTGGCCTTGATGTCTGGCACCACTTGGCCGGCGGTCATCTCCAGGAGGTTGCCGTTTTCGCTCATCCGGAAGGAATGCTTGCCCCAGGTGCCGTGGCTCGCCTCCACCAGACGGTTGAGATCGTCATGGTAGTGGCTTCGAGTGACGGGTCCTTGGATGTCTGGCGATGGAGGTAAGGCCTGCCCGGGGATCGTGGCTCGCCATGGACCGCATCGGTGGGGCAAAATCCTGGGCAACGGCTAGCCTTGCATTGACAGAATTGCGGCCGGTCCGGTACCTTGCGCTCCGTCAGTCTGGTTCTGTTCCTGCATCAGGGTGAACGGCGGTGTCCGTCGACTTCCTCTTCATCCATGTCAACGAATGGGCCGGCGTCGCGGCGCCGGACACGATCCCCATCTCGCAAGGATACGGCCTGGCCGCGCTCCGGCAGGCGGGCCATACGGGTCTCATCCTGGGGGACTACCAGGACCGGGCCCTGGCGCCGGCCCAGGTGGCGGCCGCCATGGCGGAGCGGCGGCCGCGGGTGGTGGGCTTTTCGGTCTACGAGGAGAACATCAACCGGGTCCGGGTCTGGGCCACCTTCGCGAAGCGCCTCGACCCTGCTGTCCTGGTCCTTCTGGGCGGCCCGCAGACCACCTTCATGCCGGCAGCGGCCCTGGCCCAGATGCCGGAGGTGGATCTTCTGTGTCGGGGGGAGGGGGAGACGGTGCTCCTGGGGTTGGCCCGGGCCCTGGCGGAAGGCACCGACCTGGCGAGGGCGCCCGGCCTTTGTCTGCGGGGCGCGGATGGGAGTCCGGTGGAGACCGGCCCGGCCTGGGGGCCGGAGAGCCTGGACGAGCTGCCATCCCCGTATCTTGCCGACTGCTTCGATCTCGCAGGCAAGCGGCGGGTGATCCTCCTGTCCTCCCGGGGCTGCACCTCGCCGTGCACCTTCTGCTACACCACCCGGGCCAGCGGCCACCAGGTGCGCTTCCACTCCCTGGACCGGGTGATCGCCGAGATGCGGCATTTGGTGGGCCAGGGGATCACCGATTTCTGGTTCGCCGATCCCAACTTCGCCCACTCCCGCCCGCGCCTGGAGGCGCTCTTGGCACGGATCAGCCGCGAGCTGCCGCCGGTCAGCTTCTGGTGCCAGACCCGTTACAACCTGGTGGACCCGGAGCTTCTGGCCCGTCTCAAGGCCGCCGGCTGCCACACCCTGGCCTTTGGCCTGGAGTCCGCCGATGTCGAGGTGCTGCGCCGCATCAGGAAGGGCCTCGATCCCGGCCGGATGGCCCAGGCGATCCGGGACACCCAGGCCGCCGGCATCGAGGTGGAGCTGTTCAGCCTCTTTGGCCTGCCCGGGGAGAGTCGGGCCCAGGCCGAGGCAACCCTGGATTTCGTGCAGGCCAACCGCGTCGCCGTTGAGGGCAATTCCATCTGCCAGCAGCTGCACATCTTCTTCGGCACCCCCATCGCGGAGGAGCCGGAGACCCACGGCGTCCGGCCGCTGCCGCTCACCAAGCCCGCCTACCAGAGCATCTGCCGGGACTTCACCACCGAGGCCATGGATGTCCGGGCCATGCGCCAGATGGGGCTCTTCTGGCGGACCTGCCGCACGGACTTCGCGGACAAGGTGGCCAGCCGCCGGGATCTCTTCGAGGTGGCAGGCTTTGTCACCAGCCATCGCCAGGATCTGGCCGACCGGCCGGAGGGAGAGCTGCTCCTGGCCCGCATCTACCTGGCCCTGGAGGAGTATGAGGCGGCGGCCACCTGCCTGCAGGGCCTGGTCCAGCGGTTTCCGGAGCACCCGGCGGTCCGGGCCTTCCTGGCCCGGCCGCTGACGGCCTTCGTCCTCGGCCGCCGGGCGGTGGCGGCCGAAGGGTGCCGGGTGATCTACGATTGCCGCGGCTTCCTGGACGGGGAGCCGGTGCCGGAGACGGTCTCCTTCTTCCAGGAGGCCCTGGT
>JBFMBH010000196.1 GCA_040755095.1 Thermodesulfobacteriota bacterium | reverse complement strand
CAACATGGAGGGTGTGGCAAAGATGAAGATTTCATGAAGAACGTAGTTCTCGACCGCAACGGCCAATTTTGACGGTGAGAAGACTCATAAACGATTGCCTTTCTCCTTGTCAACAGAAAAAGTTGTGCCGGCACGATCTTTTTATCCCCGAGATTGTATTGATGGCCCTATGCCCGATAGTCCAATTCTTCAGCATGCAAGTCGATTCTTTCCAGAAAGTACAGATGGGAGGTACCCCGCTAGCCGGGGAGGCCCTCTGGTCGCCCTCTCGCCACCGCCTTACTGCCGCAATGCATCGGGACATGGGCCAGGCCGCCCGCGCCAGTGGCTATGCGCACTGAAAATAGTGGTAGGACGGTGAGGGATGGTGTCCGGCTGGCAGAATCGTATGACATGAAACAGGGATGAGTAGTGGTCCAGAATGGTGGGCTTTGGATGCCTGGCGGCGGAGGGGGCGGTCTGCCCGGGGAGGTGCCGCCACAGGGATGGCAGCGATATCTGGGGGCGCCTCCCTTGCCTTTTTCGGCCGTCTGTGCCATGGAAGTCGAGGCCCCTGTGCACATCGGCGTCTCGCGTGCTGTGCTGCGTGGCCACCGCCGGTTTCGGCCGGCCTCGTGTTTCCCCCTATCCTCCCAATGGGATGTCGCAAAGGAGGTCCCCATGGCACCCGATCCTGGCCACCGCCATCCGTCTGTCTCCCTTCTGGCCTTCCTGGCTGTCCTGGCCTGCCTGGCCGGCGGCTGCCTGCCCGCGGCCCGCAACGAGTCGTCGGCCGCCGACCCGGCGCCAGTGGCGGCACTGCCGGCGGCTCCTGCCGCCCAGCCGGCAGCACCGCTGCCTGGCAGCGAGCTGGCTGCCCCCCAGGCCTCGGCCCGTCCCCATCCCGGCTGGCCCCTGACCGATTTCTCGGCCCGCCACTTCCTGGGGGCGGCCCGCTGCGATGCCTGCCATGACCTCCTCACGGATGCCCAGGGCAACGACATGTCCATCACCCGCCACTGGCGCTCCACCATGATGGCCAACGCCGCCAAGGATCCCTTCTGGCAGGCCAAGGTCGCCTCGGAGGTCGTCCGGCTGCCGGGCCTGGCGCCGGTCATTGAGACCAAGTGCGCCAACTGCCACATGCCCATGGCCTATGTGGAGGCCACTGCCGAGGGGGGCGCCAACAGCCCGGTGGCGGTGAGCGCCATCCTGGCTGCCGACCATCCCCTGCACGAGGCAGGCATGGACGGCGTCTCCTGCACCCTGTGCCACCAGATCCAGGACCGGAATCTGGGCCGGCCGGAGGGGTTCAGCGGTGCCTTTGTCATCGACACCAGCGCCCAGGCCCCGGACCGGCCCCTCTTCGGCCCTTATCCCGATCCCGTGACCTGGCCCATGGCCACCAGCGTCCGCTACACCCCGACCTACAGCCAGCATGTCAACGACTCGGCCTTCTGCGCCACCTGCCACACCCTCTACACCCCCTACGTCAATGCCCGGGGTGAGGTGGCCGGGGTGTTCCCGGAGCAGACCGCCTACCTGGAGTGGCAGCACAGCATCTTCGGCCAGGCGGTGCCGGCCCGCTATGACCTGGGCGAGAGCCCGGGCCCGGGACGGCTCTGCCAGGAGTGCCACATGCCCCACTCCCAGCACAACCCGGTGACCATCGCCCGCTACGCCCCCAGCGAGGTCCAGGCCAAGGATCACTTCTCCCAGCACCTTTTTGTGGGCGGCAATGCCTTCATGCTCACCCTGATGGCGGACAACCTGGCACCCCTGGGCCTGACCGCGTCCACCGAGCACCTGGAAGCGACCAGGGCCAGAACCGTGCGCCAGCTGCAGCAGGAAACCGCCACCCTCGCCATCACCGGCCGCCAGGAGGCCGGCCGCCTGGAGACGCTGGTGACGGTGGCCAGCCTTGCCGGCCACAAGCTGCCCACCGGCTTCCCTTCCCGGATGGCCTGGCTGCACGTCACGGTTCTCGACGGCCAGGGCCAGCCCGTCTTCGAGTCCGGCCGGCCTCTGCCGGACGGCCGCATCGCCGGCAACGATGCCGACCGGGATCCAACGGCCTTCGAGCCCCATTACGACCGGATCAGCGATCCGGACGAGGTGCAGATTTACGAGGCGGTCATGCAAGACACCGAGGGACGGGTCACCCGCACCCTGCTCCGGGCCGCGGGCTACCGGAAAGACAACCGGCTCCTGCCTCAGGGCTTTGCCAAGGAAGCGGTGCCGGCGGACATCGCGGTCTACGGCGCCGCCCGGCAGGATGCCAACTTCAGCGGCGGCTCCGACCAGGTGGCCTACAGCGTGAGCACCGCCGGTCGCAGCGGTCCGTTCACGGTGCGAGCCGAGCTTCTCTACCAGGCCGTGCCGGCCAGCTTCGTGGCTGACCTGGGCGATACCGCGGCCGCGGCACCGGTGGCCCGGTTCCTGGACATGTATGCCGGTGCCGACAAGACGCCGGTGGCCATCACTGCCGCCTACGCCCTGCTGCGGTAGCCACCGGGCCTTGCCCCACGGCACAAGGCCGGCCCGGATCCGGCACCGGCCGGGGAGCGGTTTTTCGTTGCGCGGTCGCCCCTGGTCTCGTAATATCCGAGGCTGGCAAGGTCGAGGCAATGCCGGCCCGGAGCTCCGGATCCGTTACCCTCCATCGGGCCGCGCCTTCCGGAAAGGTGGGCCATTGAACTGGCTGAAAAACGGGTGCCGAAATGGAACATGCCGAGGATTTCGATTTTGAGGAATGGTCGTCTCTGGCGGTGGCCGATCCCGAGGCCTTCGAGGCCAAGCGCCAGCTGGCCATCGAGAAGGTGATCAGCAGCGGCGCCCCGGAATACCGCCACCGGCTGCGGCAGCTCCAGTGGAAGGTGGATGCCATCCGGACGGCGTCCCCGAACCCCATGGCAGCCTGCATCCGGATCTACGATCTGTTCTCCCAGCACACCTTCGGCCCGGGTGGCTTTCTGGAGATCCTGCAGCAGGTGAGCGGTGGCGCATGGGAGCACATGGGAGAGCGACCAGTCCGACCCCTGGCAGCGGTGCTGCCCTTGGCGCCGTGTCGCAACTGAGCCCCAGACGGCCGAAGGGCCGGCCCGGCCGCAGGCGGATTCACGGCGGATCATGACCGGCGGCCGCCGCTCCATTCTCTGCCCCGACTGCCGCAAGCTGGTCAGCCGGGACGTGGCGACCTGCCCGTACTGCGGCCTGGCCCGGCCCGGCTCCTGGTGGTCCAACAGCCCCTGGCGCCGGGGCTTTTATGACCAGGATCACCTGGTGCGGGTGCTCATCGGCCTCAATGTCGGCATGTTCCTGTGCTCCCTGGCCCTGGAGCCACGGGGCGCCGACCTCAGCTTCCACCCCTTCGCCTTTCTCTCCCCAGGCAACACCAGCCTGGTCCTCCTGGGCGCCACCGGCACGGTGCCCATCGACGGCCTGCACCGCTGGTGGTCCCTGGTGGCTGCCAGCTACCTGCACGGCGGCCTCCTGCATCTCATCTTCAACATGATGGCCGCAAGCCAGCTCGGCCCCCTGGTCCTGCGGGAGTATGGGCCCAGCCGGGGGGTGGCCATCTACACCCTGGCCGGGGTGGTTGGCTACTGGATGTCCTATCTGGCGGGCATCCGGATCACCATCGGTGCCTCGGCGGCGATCTGCGGCCTCATGGGCGCCCTCTTCTTCTATGGCCGCGACCGGGGGGGGCTGTATGGCGAGATCATCTACCGGCGGATCAGCGGCTGGGCCGCCGGTATCCTCCTCTTCGGCTTTCTGGTGCCGGGGATCAACAACTGGGCCCACATCGGCGGCTTTGTCGGCGGCTTCCTGCTGGCCCTTGCCCTGGGCTACCGGGAAAAGCGGCCGGAGGGCTCGGTTGACCGGGCCTTGGGCTGGTGCTGCTCCTGCCTGACCGTGGCGGTCCTGGCCTGGGCGGTGCTGACCGCGGTCGCGGCGCGCCTGTTCTGACCGGGGATCGGGAAAGACTACGACACGACCATGGTGCCTGCCGTCTCGTTTGTGGCCCGCTCCAACACAGGCAAGACCACCCTGCTGGAGAAGGTGATCGCCGAGCTTACGGCCCGGGGCCTGGCGGTGGGCGCCATCAAGCACGATGCCCACCGGTTCGAGATCGATCACCCTGGCAAGGACAGTTATCGGCTGACCCAGGCCGGGGCCGCCACCATGCTCATCACCTCCCCGGCCAGGCTGGCCCTGGTGAAGCGCCATGCCGTGACCCCGCCCCTGGCCGAGCTTCTGGCCCACTATTTTTCTGACATGGATCTGGTCCTGGTGGAGGGCTTCAAGAGACTGGATCTGCCCAAGATCGAGGTCCATCGCCGCGAGCGGGGTGGGGATCTGCTGTGCCGGGGCGCGGCTCCCGACCCGCACCTGCTGGCGGTGGCGTCCGACGAGCCCCTGGGGGTGGACGTGCCGGTCTTTGGTCTCGACGAGGTCGGCCCGCTGTGCGATTTCCTGATCGCCCGCCTGCTGGCCGCTGCTCCCCCGGAGCCCCCTGGCCGGTGAGCAGCAAGCCCCTGCCCCATCCTCTGCCTGCCCCGCCCGGCCACCGCCTGCCGCCGCTGCTTCTTGGCCTGGCCGGTCTTGGCCTGGCCGTCGCCTGCTGGCAGCCGCTTCTGGGGTGGCTCTGGCGCCAGCCGCCGCCTCCGGTGCGCCTGCTCCTGGACGTCTTCGACCTCGGGGTCTACTTCCGGGCCAGCCGCTGGGTGGACGGGTCTGGCCGGCTCTACCAGGAGGTCTTCTCGGAATACCCGCTGGCGGCCAACCTGGTCATGGCCGGGGTCCGCTGGCTGGCCGGCCGACTGGCGAAGGGCGGGCAGGACCTGTTCCCGGTCTTCGTGCAGGTGTGGACCTCGCTCTCCCTGATCCTGTTCCTGGCCGTAGCCGGCCTCACCCGCCGCCTGGCCGGCCGGGCCTGGTGGCTGTGGCTGGTGCCGGCCTTCCCCTTCTTCGCCCTTTACCGCTTCGACATCTACCCCGGCGTCTGTGTCCTGGGCGCCATGGCCCTCCTGGCCCGGGAGCGCTGGCGTGCCGCTGGCCTGGCGCTGGGCCTGGCGGTGGCCTTCAAGGGCTACCCGTTGTTCCTGCTGCCGGTAGTGGCGAGCTACGCCTGGCAGCGGCGCTCGGCCCGGACAGCCGTGGAGGTGGTGGGGCTGGCGCTGCTGCCGATCCTGGCGGGCAACCTCGTGGTCTGGGCCACCGCCGGCTGGCAGGCGATGCTGGAGCCGTATCTTGCCCAGGCGGCCCGCACCATGAACGGCGAGTCGACGGTGGATGCGGCCAGCTACGTCCTGTTCTGGCTGGGGGTGGCGGATCCTACCATCATCACCTTCCGGGAATGGGTGGCCGGCAGCCGCTGGCTGGGGCTCGCCGGTGCCGCCGTTGCCGGGCTGGGCGGCCTCTTCCTCGGTCCCGGCAGCTTCCCCGGCCTGGTGCGGGCGGTCCTCTTT
>JBFMBH010000195.1 GCA_040755095.1 Thermodesulfobacteriota bacterium | reverse complement strand
GGGGGGGGGGCGCCGCGGCCGCCCCCCGGGCGCGGGACAGCGGGGCAGCGGGGGCAGCAGCCGCGGGCGGCGTGGCCTCGGCAGGCGGAGTGGGCGCGGGAAGGGCGGCCGGAGGTGGGGCTGGGGGACTGGCGAACTGGCGATCCACCCGGGGGTCCGTTGGCGGCGGCTCACCCCGCTCCAGGGCCGCCAGCCGCAGCCGGGCCGGCGGATAGCCCTGGGAGGCCGCCAGCCGGTACCAGCGGGCCGCCTCCTCGGGCTGGGGCCGGCCGGCCACCAGGCCCCGCTCGTAGAGCAGGCCCAGCTGCACCCGGCCCTTGCTGTAGCCCTCCTTGGCGGCCTGTTCATAGAGCTGGCGGGCCTGGTCCACATCCCGCGCCACCCCCAGGCCCTGCTCATAGAGAAGCCCGAGATGGGTCTGACCTCGGGCATAGCCCTGGGCCGCGGCCTTTTCGTACCAGGAGCGGGCCAGCTCGAAGCTCTGGGGCACGCCCAGGCCCTCCTCGTAAAGGATGCCCAGGTTGGTCTGGGCCCGGGCATGGCCTTGCACCGCGGCCTTTTCGTACCAGTAGGCGGCCTTGACCGGGTCGGCGGCCAGGCCCTCGCCCAGCTCGTACTTGGCCCCTAAGGCCCGTTGCGCCTCGGCGTCCCCGGCCTCCGCCGCCCGGGTCAGCTGGTCGAGGCCGGCCGCGGCGGCCGGCACCGCCGCGAGGAGCACCAGGAGCAGGGCGTAGGCGAGGCGGCAGGACGTGGTCATAGGCTCAGCGGCCCGCCACCTCAAGCCAGAAGCGACCCAGCACCTCTTGTCCCAGGCTGGCCTCCACCGGATAGCGGCGGCCGGCCCGGTTCTCGGAGAAGCGGCTCATGAGATCGGCCGGGAAGCTGATGGGGGTATCGAGGTCGTTGCCGTCGTTGGGGCCCCGCTTGGGGGCGAAGCCCTTGAGATTGACCTCCATCCGGCCGGCCATCTCCTTGGGGCTGGTGCGCAGGCCCTTGATGACGATCCGGCTGCCCCGAGCCACCCTGAGGGTGCCGTTGGGGGCGACGGTACGCTCGGTGCCCGCCACCTCCACGAGCAGGTCCAGAATCCGGGGGGCAGGCGCCGGGCCGGCCGGCATGGCCGCCGGTGTGGCGGCAGCCACCACCGTGGCCCCACCGGCCCGGGGGGCGATGGTGACCGTGCCGCACTCCTGGGCATCCTTGCGGATCACCACCCGGGTCGGCTCCTGGATCCGGAAGGGCTTCCGGGTGTCGTTGCGGTTGCCGATCCCTTCCAGGTCGGCCACCAGGCCCCGCTGGTAGTTGGCGATGATGTCGGTGACCTGGATCTCGTCGCCGGGGGCGATCTCCAGGCGGGCGCCGTTGGGCACCGCCAGGGGCAGGCCGGCGTTGATCTGGATGAGCACGTACTCCAGGCGGGGGCTGTCCACCACCACCCCCGGTGCCTCCAGCTCGATGCCCAGCTCCTCCATGAAGGTGTTGATCACCAGCTTGTGGAGGCGGATCTTGGTCTCCAGGGTATCGATGTCCTTGGAGGTCTCGACGCCGAAGGCCGGGATGTGGGCCTGGGTCAGGGCATAGTAGGTGGCCGAGGTGCGCTGCTCCTTGTGGAGGGACGCCTCGGACAGGGTGTTGTGGTTGTTGGGCCGGAAACGGTGGCGGGGGTTGTCCAGCTGGGTATTGACCCGCTCCGCCACCCGGGTGGCCAGCACCTCCAGCTCCACGGTCCGCCCCTTGGCCGGAACCGGGAACCTGGCGGCATCGAAAATAATGCTCTGGCCAAAGCGCTTGGGGTTTTCGTTGTCGCTGATCCAGGTGGGGGCGTAGTAGCCGGAGCCCTCATGCAGGTTCAGCAGGCAGTCGCTCTCGGCAATGAGGTGCTTCAGAACCGCCACCACCTCCTCCTCCATGGAGCGCGTCTTGGCCTCCTGGGGCGAGAACTTGCGGTTCATGTCGCCCGTCCGGCCCTCCCGCCGGTTGAGGAGGATGGAGTAGAAGTTGGCCCGGGGCACGACGATGAGGTTGCCGCGCTTCAGGGCCACGTCGGCGTAAAGATCGGCGGTCAGATAGCCGCCCGGCTCATCCCCCTGGATGCCGCCGATGAGCATGATGGTCTTGCCCGGCTCATGGCCCAGGATCCGGTAGACGTGCAGCTCGTGCTCGGTGCCGGCCAGAAACACCTCGTGGAGGCCCTGGGCCAAGACAGCCGCCGGCAGCCCGGCCAGGGCGAGGACCACCAGCAGCAAGGCGGCAGCCCGGAGACGGCAGGAGCGGGGCAGGAAGGTGCGGCAAGGATTGGCCATTGTCACCAGGACGAGCGGGCGGCGCCCCCTCAGCGGCCGCCGTGCCAGAGCTCCTGGCGGATCTGCCAGTCGCTGCCGGTAAAGGTCAGGACCAGGGTCTTCTTGCCCCGGGCCTGAAAACGGTCGGAACGGTAGGATTGCAGGAAGCTGACCCGGGCGCCGGTGGCGGTCCACTCCACCCGCCGGTCGGTCAGCTGCACGCGGATTGTCTTGTACTGCTGGTTGAGGCGGCCCTTGTAGCGCTTCCAGGCGGCGACATTCATGCCCTGGCTGCGGAATTCCGGGGCGTAGCAGGCGATGTAATCATGGAGCTTCTTGCCCTCCCAGGACCGGCGCCAGCGCTCGACAAAGGCCAGCAGACGCTCCTGGTCCCGGGGGTAGGCAGCCGCCTCCGCCTCGGTCTTGCCGTTGCCGCGGCTGGTCTGGGCCAGCTCCACCGCGGTCGGCTCCACCCGGTTGTGGACCCGGATCCCGCCTCCTGCCGGCCGGTCGAGATACAGGCGGCCAAAGAAACGGCTGTCCGCGTCGCCGGGCTTGGCAAAGCCGCTCACCGCTATGGCCTGGCTGCCGGCCGCCACCAGATACAGGGCCTCCAGGGCCAGCGGGCCGCTGCTGGCCGCGCCAGGCTGGGCCTGAGCAGCGAGGCTTGCGATCTCCTCCTGGCTCAGGGCGAAAGATCCCGGGGCCGCCAGGCGGTCCAGGCTGTCGACAATCACCACCGGGATGGCGTTGGGCTCCAGAAACCCGGCCAGCTCGTCCAGGTCCTGGTTGCGCAGGGTGATGCAGCCGTTGGTGCTGTTGGGCGCCAGCTCGCGGTTGGTGCCGTGGATGTAGATGCCGTCGCCATTGCGCTGGGCCGCCTGGTCAAAAACATTGGGATAGTCCAGATGGAAGGCCCGGCGGCCGAAAACGGTGATCTTCGAATCCTCGAAGGACCTGGTGACGAAGTAGACCCCCTCCGGGGTGCGGGCGTCGCCGGACACCGCCTTCGGCCCCTGGTTCTGGCCAGTGGCGCAGCTGTAGCTGGCCAGGACAACGACCTCACCGTTTCTTTCCAGCAGGCGCAAGCGCTGCCGGTCCTTTTCGATGAGCACGAAGCGGATGGAGCCGTCCCCCACCAGAGGCTGCACCAGCCGGCTCACCGCCGCCTCCACCGGCGCCGGGGAGGCCGGCTCGGCAGGCAGGGGCGCGGTCTTGGCAGCGCTTTTCGCCGCCAGCAGGCCGAAAGCCAGAAGACAGACCAGCGACAGGGGCAGGGCTGGGGAGCGGTGCGATAGGGGGCGCAAGGGCATGGGGCAGGTCTTCTCCGGACA
The DNA here is from genome assembly GCA_040755095.1 of Thermodesulfobacteriota bacterium. Classification (NCBI taxonomy): domain Bacteria; kingdom Pseudomonadati; phylum Thermodesulfobacteriota; species Thermodesulfobacteriota bacterium. Next base: position 1,891 of record JBFMBH010000195.1, on the reverse strand, counting down.
GAGCATGCCAAAATACCGCAAGGAGGATGCCTTGGCAAGACTGGCCGCGCCAACCCCCTTGGCAGCGGTCATGAACGATTTGTATACTGGGAAATCGGTCCGCCCTGCTGGCCGGCCGCCGCCATCTTCGTTCCTGCCGGAGCTCCATGGCCACCCTCACTGGCATCGCCATCGCCATCCTCATTACCCTGGCGGCGCTCATCGCCTGGCGGCTGGGCTCCCGGGCCGGGCAGCTCCTGGCCGCTGGCCTGCTGGCCGTGCCGCCGGTGGCGGCTCTTCTCCTGGACCTGCCCCAGGGGCCGGCCGCCGATACCACGGTCGCCCTCGGCCTGGCCGCGGTGCTGGGCCTGGTGGCGACCCTTTTGCTCCTCCACTGGCAGCTCCGGCAGCTGGCTGCGGCCAAGGAGCGGCTGGCGGCCTCCGAGGCCAAGTACCGGGAGCTGTTTGAAGGTGCGCCGGATCTCTACTACACCCTGGACGCCCAGGGCCGCATCCTGGACGTCAACGACACCTTTGTCCGGGCCCTGGGCCGGGACAAGGCCGAGGTGGTGGGCCGGCCGATCGCCGATTTCATGACCGCCTCCTCGGCCGAGGCCTTCTGGACCACCTTCCCGCACCTGTCCAGGGAGCGGCACTACGCCAACCTGGAGCGGGAGCTGCTGCGGGCCGACGGCTCGGTCCTGCCGGTGATCCTCAATGTCTTCGCCGTGCTGGATGAGGCGGGCCGCCTGGAGAAGACCCGCACCATCGGCCGGGACATGTCGGCCCGCAAACGGGCGGAGGCCGAGAGAAAGGTCCGGGAGAGTGCCATCGCCTCGGCGGTGAGCGGCATCGTGTTTCTCGATGCGGGCGGCCGGATCACCTACGCCAATGCCGCGGCCGCGGCCCTGCTGGCGGTGCCGCCCGCCACGCCGCCCGCCGGCGCCGCCCTGGCCGACTGGGTCCAGGACCGGCAGGAGCTGGCAGGGCTCTTGGCCCATCTCGATGCCCAGGGCTCCTGGGTGGGGGAGCTGGCCATGCGCCGGGCCGATGGCGGCAGCTTCGCCGCCCACCTGGTGGCCAGCCTGGTCCGGGACGAGGCCGGGGTCCCGATCTGCCGCATGGCCTCCTTCATTGATGTCTCGGAGCGCAAGCGCATCGAAGAGGAGCGGTTCCGGATCGAGAAGCTGGAGTCGGTGGGGGTGCTGGCGGGCGGCATCGCCCATGACTTCAACAACCTGCTCACCGCCATCCTGGGCAACCTCAGCCTGGGCCTGCGGCTGGCCGGCGCCGACTCGGGGCTGCAGCCCCTCTTGGCCGATGCCCGCCAGGCGGCGCTCCGGGCCCGGGATCTCACCCGCCAGCTCCTGACCTTTGCCCGGGGCGGCACGCCGGTGCGGCGCCGGGTGGCCGTGGCCGCCCTTCTCCAGGAGGCGGCGGCCTTCGCCGTCCATGGCTCCAACGTGCGGCTGCGCTTCCGGATCGCCAGCGATCTGTGGGCCGCCGAGGTGGACGAGGGCCAGATCAGCCAGGTGATGCACAACCTGGTCATCAACGCCGACCAGGCCATGCCGGACGGCGGCCTGGTCACGGTGACGGCCGACAACTGCCAGCTGGGCGCCGACTCCGGCCTGTCCCTGCCAGCGGGTCGCTACCTGCGTCTGACCGTGGCCGACGAGGGCCCCGGCATCCCCGCCGAGGTCCTGCCCCGGATCTTCGATCCCTACTTCACCACCAAGGAAGCGGGCAGCGGCCTCGGCCTGGCCACGGTCCACACCATCATCAACCGCCACGGCGGCCGGGTCTCGGTCAGCTCCCAGCCCGGCCAGGGCACGGTGTTCTCGATTCTTTTGCCCGCCTGCCAGGCCGCGCCGGCACCGCCGCCCGCCGAGGAGGCGGCCTCCTACGGCCG
>JBFMBH010000194.1 GCA_040755095.1 Thermodesulfobacteriota bacterium | reverse complement strand
CGCCGGCCGCGCCTCCTTGTGCACCCAGGCCCGGATGCGGGGCAGGTCTTCATGCTCCCAGGCCGGGGACAGGCGGCGCTGGAGAAAGACCCGGAAAAGCTCATCCATGGTCCGGACCAGGCCTTCCACCACCCCCACCCGCTCCAGAACCCGGCCTTCCAAACTGGCCGCGTCCTCCGCTTCCTCACCCGGGGCCACGGTGCGGGGCGGTCTTAGGCTCCGGTATTCGAAGAGGCTGGCCCGGAAGGAGAAGGACCATTCCAGGTTGTCCCGGACCACCCGGATCCGGGCCTGCTCTACCTTCTTCCCCCGCCTGAGGCCGGTGTGGGCCTCGGCCAGCTCGGTCTCCAGGCCCCGGCAGACGACGCTCTCGCTGGCCGGCCCCTCGCCATGCTCCACCAGCATGTGCTTTTCGAAGATGACGGTGATGTCGCCGGCATTGGGCAGATGGACCGTGCCACCCCGCTCCTCGCTCTTGAACCAGAGCCAGGTCAGAAACTCCTGGCCGAGAAAACGCTTGTCCTGGATGAACTCGACAAGATCCATGGGAGAAGATTCCGCGGGGACTCAGACGAAGAGGCAGGGCGACAGGGCGTCCAGGGCTGCCGCCTCCTCGGGAGGCAGCATCTGGCCGGCCACCAGAAAGGGGATCTGGAGCAGCAGGGAGAGGCCAAAGGTCTCGGCGAACAGGGACTCGAAGATGCCCCGGATCTTCTGGTTGGAGGAGCCGAAATAGACGGTCTGGTCACCAAGGCTCCAGACCAGGTCAAAAACCGCTGGCACCGGCGCTGCTCGTTTGAGGAGGACAAGCTGCATCCTCTCCTTGATCTCGACGCGCTCGGCCCGGGACAGCCGCGGCCGCTTCTCCTGGGCCTTTTTCTTCTCCTCCTCCTTCTGGCAGAACTTCTTGAGCACCGCCGGCGCCACCCGCCGCTCGTCGATGCGCAGGGAGGCCACCAGATAGTCGGCCACGGCAAAGGAGGTGCCGGCAAAGCCGGCGTCGAACATGTTGTGGATGGATACCCAGCCCACCGACCGCTCGTCGTAGGCGTCGTCGATATCCCGGAAGGCGAATTGGGTCAGCCGCTGGCCGGCAAAATCCCAGAAGCCGTCGGGCAGATCCCCTTCCACCTGGTACCGGACCAGAGACAACGAATTGGCAAGAAAGCCCATGGACGACGCTCCTCAATGGCCGCCCCGCGCAAGGCCGGCGGCAAGGTGTGCCAAGATTAGCAGACCCCCGGGGCCGCCACAACCCCTTTTCCAGGAGGCCGCCGGCCGCGGCCTCCTGGGGCCTTGACAGCGGGCCGTCCGGTCGGTTATCAATACGCCTTGCGCCACGTTTCTTTCGGGCCGTTAACTCAGTGGTAGAGTATCTGCCTTTTAAGCAGAGAGTCGTTGGTTCGAGCCCAACACGGCCCACCACGACCAACAACGTCCCCGTCGTCTAGCCAGGTCCAGGACACCGGCCTTTCACGCCGGCGACACGGGTTCAAATCCCGTCGGGGACGCCAGGAAACAGCCAAAGGGGTCAGGCGAGCCGCTCGCCGGACCCCTTTTTTGTGCCCCAGCCCGCCCCGGGCATGCCGGGAGCGGTACGCTCTGGAAGATCTCAGGAGGCTTCATGCGTTATTGCATCATCGGCAACGGCGTCGCCGGCCACACGGCGGCCCTGGCCATTCGGGAGCTGGACCGGCAAGGGGAGCTCACCATCCTCAGCGAGGAGCCCTACCCCTTCTACAGCCGCATCCGGCTGATCGATCTGCTGGCCGGCCGGGTGGAGCCGGAGGGCATCGTCCTGGCCAGGACCGGACGCTACGCCTCCCTGGGGATTGACCTGCGCACCAGCTGCCCGGTGACCGCCATCGACCCTGCGGCCCGGACGGTGGAGACGGCTGGCGGCACCCGGCTGGGCTACGACCGGCTTCTGGTGGCCACCGGCGCCCGGGTCCTGGTGCCCCCGCTCCCGGGGGCCCAGCTGCCGGGGGTGATGACCCTCCGCTCCCTGGATGACGCCGTGGCGGTACGGGCTGCGGCCCAGACCGCGGCGTCGGTGGTGGTGATCGGGGGTGGCGTTCTCGGGCTGGAGGTAGCCAACAGCCTCCTGGCTCCCGGCCGGTCCATGACTGTGATCGAGATTTTCGACCGCCTGCTGCCCCGGCAGCTGGACCAGGCGGCCAGCCGACTCCTGCAGGCGCAGCTGGCGGCCCGGGGGCTGGCGGTGGTGCTGGCCGGGCCGGTGCAGGCCTTGTGCGGCCGGGAGCGGGTGACCGGCGTGCAGCTGTGTGACGGCCGGCTGCTGCCCGCGGATCTGGTGCTCTTGTCCACCGGCATCTGCGCCGAGCAGTCGCTCCTGAGGCCCCTGGGCCTGGCCGGCGAGCGGGGGGTGGCGGTGGACGACCGGCTGGCGACCGCCAGGCCGGAGATCTTCGCGGCCGGGGATCTGGTCTGCCACCGGCAGCGGATGTACGGCATCTGGCCGGCGGCCGAGGCGCAAGGCCGGGTGGCGGGCACGGTCATGGCCGGTGGCCGCGCCCTTTACACCGGCACCACCACGGCCCATACCCTCAAGGTGGCTGGCATCGACCTCCTGGCCGTGGGCGACATCGACGCCGAGGGCCGGCTGCCCAGCCTGGTCCACCAGGACGAGGCCGCCTTTGTCTACCGCAAGCTGGTGGTGGATGGTGACAGGCTGGCGGGCGCCATCCTCTACGGCGATCTCCGCCACCGCCAGCGGGTGCTGCGGGCGGTGACCCAGGGCCTGGATATCCGGCCCTACGCCGAGGCCCTGGCGGCCGGCGACCTCGGCGCCCTGCCTTAGCGCCTGCCCGCCTCCTGGTCCAGGCGCTGGAGCAGGGCCCGGGCAGCCCGCTGCTCATACAGGAGGTGCTCCTCCGGGGTCAGCGCCCTGGCCAGGTGATCCCTGGCCTCCTGCCGAACGCCGGCCATGAGGGCCTTGGCGCCGAGATAGAAGGCAGCCTCGGCCCGGTCCCGATCAGTCTTGACCGCGGCCAGCATGGCCTCACCCGTTGTCCGGTCCAGAAGAAGATCGACAAACCCCAGGTGCAGCTCATCCTGATCGCCGTGCTCCCGAACCTGAGCCAGGAGCCGGCGCGCCTGCTCCGGCTGGTCGTCCTCCTGCAGGCACAAGGCGTAGCAGACCGGGCTTGGCCGGCCAGGAGCTGGGCCCGGCCCAGGACCAGCAGAGGCAGGCCGTGGTCGGCCGCAGGCGCCGAGCGGTCAGGGCCTCGGCGATGGCCTCGTCCAGGTATTGGGGATGGCGGATCTGCTGGAAGACGGTCATGTAGGCGCTGGCCAGGGAAAGGTGCAGGTCCGGGTTATCCGGCTGCTGCCGGACCAGTGCCTGAAGGTCCTGGAAGCCCTGGTCGGTGATGGGGGGAGCTGGCGGCAGGGTGCGGCAGCCGGCAGCGAAGCCAAGGCTGGCCAGGAGGAGCACGGTCAGGCGGGCAAGGGCACGGGTCATGGGACGGGCCTCCAAGGGGGCGTCTTCTTGCGGGATGGCGACCGGACGGTCAGGGCCGGTAGCCCAGCTCGCGGGCCTTCTTGAGCAGACTGCTGGCCCGATCGCGATCGCCGAGATAGCCGTTGGCCAGGCCCAGCAGGTAGTGGGCCTCGCCGTGGCTCGGCGCCCGGATCACGGCCTCTTCCAGCAGCTCTTTGGCCTGGCCGTACTGGGCGCGGCCCAGCTGGTGCCGGGCCAGGGCGAGAATCTCGTCGATGCTGCCCGGACTCGTGCCCAGGCGTTCCGCCAGCTCCTGCCCCCGGGGATCGACGCTCCGGGGGGCGACGGCGAACCGGAAGGACATCTCCTGGAGCATCCGCTGGGTGGCCTGGTAGAACGGCTCGTAGGCGGCAACCGCCACCTCGCCCCGCTCCAGCTCGATCTCGTAGCGCACCAGGGCGTGGTCCTGCCCCTGGCTGCTGGTGGCGCGGTAGCGCAGCAGGGCCTCGCCGCCAGCAGTCGCCGCAGGCAGGGAGCCCACCAGCCGCAACCCCTGGGGCACTTCGTAGCGCCATTCGTTGACGATGCGCAGCGGCAAGAAATTGGCGAAGGGGCTTCTGCGGGCAGTCGGCAGCGGCAGGCTGTCCAGACCCGCGAACAGACCCAGCGCCGGTAAGGCGCTCCCCCCCACCTGCACCGGTGCGTCCAGGAGCTGGGAACTGACCGCTGGCAGGCGGTAGCGGGCCGTGGCCCGGAAGGGCGGCGCGGCGCTGGCGCAGTCGGCGACCTCTGCCGCGACCTCCTGAGCCAGGGGGTGGAGGGTGCGGACGAGGGCCAGCACCAGGTCAGGCCGGCGCTCCTCGGGCAGCCGCTGGCAGGACTCCTTCAGGAAGTCGCTGATGCCGCCTTCGCCGCTCAGGGTCAGCTCCACCTCCACCCTCCCCTCCTGGAAGCGGCTGGTCACGACCAGGCGTCCCTGGTGCTCCCCTGCCCCGGCGGCCGGGGTTCGCTGCAGCCGGCCTCCCCGGCCGTCCACGATCAGGGCCTGCCGCTCCTGGACCGTCCAGTGCAGGCGGACCGCCTCCCCCACCGGGGTCGGATCCAGCCACAGCTCCCGTTCCGGGCCGGGAAGATAGACAATGGCATGGCCGAAGCCGTAGCTGGGAAGATCGGGCCGGGCATCGGCGCTGCCCACCGGGTTGACCAGGGCAGGAAAGGCCTCGATGCCCACTGCCTGGAACAGGGACAGGAGCAGCACCACCTGATCCTTGCAGTCCCCGTACCGGTTGGCCAGCACCTCCCCGGCCCGGTGGGGCTGGTAGCCGCCCCGGCCGAGATCGGCGGCCACCCGGGCCTCCCGGCCGTCGAGGCCGGCGGTGACCGCCTGGGCCTGCTCCCGGATGGCGCCGGTGACCTCGACCCCGCCCGCGAACAGCCCATGGGCCCACGAATCCACAACGTTCCAGTCCGGCAGGGTGGTGACCACGATGGAGGGCAGGAGGTCATCCAGGCTGGGCATGAACTTCTCCAGGGGCAAGCCCGGCAGGTTGTCCAGGGTCCAGCGGTAGCGGCGGGCCGCGCCCTCATCCTCTTCCTGGACCGGAGGGGCACCGTGACCCTGCCAGCGCAGCCCTGGGCCGGCAGCCGCCGTCACCGAGATCTCGCTGCGGAAGACCGGGTCGATCCGCACCAGATGGGGCTCGGCGTAGCGGACCAGAGGGAAGTGCAGGTCGAAGCGCTGCACAAACTGTCCCGCCAGGACTGGCCTCTTCTCGAAGCGGGCGGCAATCTCGAAGAGCGAGCCCTCGGCCAGAGCCGGCAGAGAGAAGGTGAGGGCCCGCATGTCGGAGTAGCTCTTCACCTGGCCGCCACCGCCCGGCCCGGTCTTCAGAAGTCCGCTGCCCGGGTAGTACGTGTACTTGACCAGGTAGCCGCCGGGATAGGCCATCCCGTTGGGCTTGCCGGCCAGGTCAAAGCTGTAGCCGGTGGTGCGGGCCGTGGTGCCGGCGATGGTCTTCGTCGTACCTGAAGCCAGCTCGGGGCCTGGGGTGGCGGAGTCGCGGTTACTGCTTGAGCCAGGAGAGGTCCGGAGGTTGGCCTTTGGCGGCGGCGGCGATGGCGTCGACGACGATGGGGAAGGTGGGCTGGCCGCGGAG
>JBFMBH010000193.1 GCA_040755095.1 Thermodesulfobacteriota bacterium | reverse complement strand
CGCGAGCCGGCAAAAAACGGCCTGGTCCATCCTCAGCCCCGCAGACGACGCATACCTCCGCCCAAACACCACCCCTGCGGCATTCCTCACCGGCCAATACTGCGGGGTTTCGGGTCGGCGGCAATATAATAGAGAGCCTTGCAGAGCCATTGTGTGACGATGCCCACCGTGGCACCGGCATCCCAGCCCCTTTCCGGGAGACGGTCCAGGGGAACAGCGAACGTGCTCTGAAGCTGCATGCCCTCGACCTGGATATCGATGGCCGCTGCTGCGGTATCCAGGCTGGCGGTAACGATCTCCGCCCCCAAGGGGGTGGTGAGCGGCACCTGCACGGCGATGGTCCCAGCGCCGACTTTCGTCTGCTCCGTCAGCCACTGCTCGTCCACCGCCAGGATCACCAGCCAGGCGATGATCCCCAGCCCCTGCTCCCAGGGTGAGGACGGGGACCGGACCGCGTTCTGGGGCAACGCCTGCAGGATGCCTCGGACCGCCCGGTGCACGGCGCTCACCGCCTCCAGGAGCTCCTGCCCAACCAGGGCATAGGCCACCTCCTCGCCGCTCTGGCTATCTTGCCCTGCTTGAGACACCTCGCCGGCCAGCGCTGCCAGCAGAGGAGCACACTCCTTCCTCCTCAGGAAGCTGGCGATGCCACGGGCTACCAAATCCCGGATCCGACGTGAAGGCCTGGACCTGTGGCCCTGTGGTGTCTCCTTCTCCCCAGCTGGACGAGGGGGGCTGTTCATCGCCAGAGGCATGACCATCTCCGCCATGCCAGCAGCTCGGCCTGGATGGTATCCCACCGGTCCTTCTGGCCGTCCGCCCCCCAGTGCAGGCCGGTCAGATGCAGCCAGGCAAACGTTGTCATCCTCCCCTCCCACTGTCCCCGCGAACGACCTCTCCTCCCGGATACTGGCCGCCCCCTTGCGTCCCAGTTCACAGGCACAGAGGCCACAGGATGGCCCTGAGGCCAATGGGCAGACGTTAGCCAGGATCGGAACCGGGTGTCAACGGCAAAGGAGCTGGCACCTTCCCGGTGCAAGGACGGCATGAACAATGGGGCCACCCGGCGCCTTCCGGTGGCCGCGTTTTTTGTCTCTTGCCAGACCGCGGTGCAGCCGGCATGGTGAGAATCATCCGGGCCAATGGGGGCAGGCGGGGATCGACACCGCCACCGGCCGGCCTGGATGAGGGCCAGCCATGTCCCGCCTCTGTCCTGAGACCCCGGCTCTGCCGCCGGTCGCTGCCACGATCATCCCTGCGGTGCTGGACCGCCGTCGCCGGGTTCTCCTCTTCGGCCCGCCGGGCAGCGGCAAGTCGTTCCTGGCCGCCGAGCTGGCCCGAGCCCTGGCCGCGGCTGGCCAGCCCTGCCGCGTTCTGGGGGCCGATCCCGGCTCGCCGGCCTTCGGGCCACCCGGCGCCATCGCCCTGGGCGAGTGGCAAGGCGCGGCCTGGCAGCTTCTGGATATGGTCGCTCTTTGCAGCCTGGATGCAGCCCGCTTCCGCCTGCCCCTGGTGGCCGCGGTGCGCAGCCTGGCCGCCCGGGCCGGCGACGGCCTGCTCCTGATCGACGGGCCGGGGGTGGTGCGGGGCGTCGCCGGGGCGGAGCTGCTGGCCGGCCTGGTGGAGGCAGCGGCCGTGGAGGCGGTGTTGGCGCTGCACTTGCCGGGCCAGCCTGTGCCTCTGGCGGCGGAGCTGGCCGCCCTGGGGGTGGCCGTCCATGTGGTGGCTGCGGCAGCGGGCGCCCGGCAGCCCAGCCAGCGCCAGCGGGCCCGGTGGCGCACCGCCGGCGCCGTGGATAGGCGACTGGATCTGGCCGGCCTCTCCCTGGTCGGCAACCCGCCGCCTCCGGACGAGCCGGCGGCCTGGCCGGGCCGCCAGCTGGCCCTCGTGGCCGGCGGCCGCACCCTGGCCCTGGGCGAGGTCCGGCGCCTGGCCGGCGGCTTCCTCTTCGCCCGGCTGCCGCCGGTTGCCACCCGGGCAGAGGCGATCCTGCTCCGGGATGGCCAGCGCAACGCCCGCGGGCTGGTGGAGACCGCGCCGCCTTTTGCCGGCGAACGGCTGGACGAGCTGCCGGCCGGGGTGGCCGGTGGCGGGCCGCGCCTGGCCGGCCGGATCGGCCTGGTGGATGTGGAGCTGGTCAATGGCGTCCTGGGCGATCCCCTCCTCCATCTGCGCCTGCGGCACCAGCGGCGCAGCCTGCTCTTCGATCTGGGGGAGGGCGTACGCCTGCCAGCCCGGATCGCCCATCAGGTCAGCGACGTCTTCATCAGCCATGCCCACCTCGACCACCTGGCCGGCTTCCTGTGGCTGCTGCGCTCCCGGATCGGCGAGCTGCCGGCCTGCCGCCTCTACGGCCCGCCGGGTCTGGCCGGCCATATCCAGGGCTTTCTGGCCGCCGTGCTCTGGGACCGGGCCGGGGCTCGGGCCCCGGCCTTCGAGGTGGCGGAGCTTACCGGCGACCGCCTGCGCCGCTGGCGCCTGCAGGCCGGGGTCGGCCTGCCCCAGGACCTGGGGGCGACGGCCGTGCAGGACGGCGTGCTCCTTGCCGAGCCCGGCTTCCGGGTGCGGGGCATCACCCTGGACCACGGCACCCCGGTCCTGGCCTTCGCCTTCGAGCCGGAGCGGCCGCTGGCCATCCGCCGCGACCGGCTGCAGGCCCGGGGGCTGGCGCCCGGCCCCTGGCTCACCGAGCTGCGGCGCTGCCTGAGCCTGGGCGATGCCGCAGCGACCATCCGACTGCCGGACGGGCACGCGGAACCGGCTGGCGAGCTGGGGGCTGACCTGGCCCTGGTCGGGCCGACCAGGAAGGTGGTCTACGCCACCGACCTGGCGGATACCGTTGCCAACCGGGAAAGGCTGGTGGCCCTGGCGCGGCATGCCCACACCTTTTTCTGCGAGGCGCCCTTTGCCGAGGCAGAGGCCGAGCAGGCGGCAGCCAGCGGCCACCTCACCAGCCGCGCCTGCGGCGAGATCGCCAGCTTGGCCGGGGTGGCCCGGCTGGTGGCCTTCCACCTCTCCCGCCGCCATTCGCTGGCGCCGCAGCAGCTCTATCAGGAGCTGGCCGCGGCCTGTCCCCGGACCGTGATCCCCCGGGCCTTTGCACAACGAACAGCGACGATCGAGCAGGGAATGTCCAACCGCAGAAGGGACCGGCAGAACTGATCCGAAACGGCAACGACCAGGACCGGACCGGGATAGTCGACCAGGCGCAGCGCCGGGCGCCACTGTGGCCCTGCAATCCAGCGCCGCATGGGCGAGGCGTGCCTCGCCCGTACGGGAGGCGGATCCGCGCACAACGCCGGCACTGACCGTTGGCCGGACCGGACGGTGCGGATGGCGAAGAGGGAGGAGGCGTGGTGTGCGGCGGTGGCGCGACACCTTCTGCCGGTTGCTGGGTGAACCGGCGTCGATTCCTGCAGCTGGCAGGCGGGGTCCTCCTGGGCGCCGCCTCCGGCCTGGAGGGCGCGGCGGCCCGATCGCCGCAAGGAGAAGCCATGCCGGACGCCCGGACGCCCGAGCCGGCCTCGCGGCCGGTGACCCTGTTCCTGGCCGGGGACGTCATGACCGGCCGGGCCATTGACCAGATCCTGCCCCATGCCAGCGACCCGCAGCTCTACGAGCCGTATGTCCAGGACGCCCGGGACTACCTCCGGCTGGCCGAGGCCCGGAGCGGCCCCATTCCCCGGCCGGTGGCCTTTGCCTATCCCTGGGGGGAGGCCCTGGCGGAGCTGGCGCGCCGGGCGCCGGATCTGCGGATCATCAACCTGGAGACCGCCATCACCGACCACCCAACCCCCTGGCCCAAGGGCATCAACTACCGCATGCACCCGGCCAACCTCCCCTGCCTGACCGCGGCGGCCATCGATTGCTGCGTGCTGGCCAACAACCACGTTCTGGACTGGGGCCGCCCGGGGCTCGCCCAGACCCTGGCCGCCCTGGATGGTGCCGGCATCCGGCACGCCGGCGCCGGGCCCAGCCTGGAGGCGGCCCGGGCGCCAGCGGTTCTCCACCTGCCCGGCCAGGGCCGGCTGCTGATCCTGGCCGGCGGCACCACCGACTGCGGCATCGACCGGCAGTGGGCCGCCGGCTCTGACCGCTCCGGCGTCCACCTCCTGCCCGACCTGTCCGGTTCCACGATACGGGCCATCGCCACCCTGGTCCAGACCAGCAAGCGGCCCGGGGACCTCGTGGTCGCCTCCCTGCACTGGGGCGGCAACTGGGGTTATGCCATCCCGGCCGCGCAGCGGGAATTCGCCCAGGCCCTCATCGACCAGGCGGGGGTCGACCTGGTCCACGGCCACTCCTCGCACCACGTCAAGGGCATCGAGGTCCACAACGGCCGTGCCATCATCTACGGCTGCGGGGATCTCCTCTCCGACTACGAAGGGATCAGCGGCTACGAGGCCTTCCGCGGCGAGCTGGGGCTTCTCTACTTCCCCACCCTGGATCCCGCCAGCGGCCGCCTGCTGGGCCTGACCATGACCCCGACCCGGGTCAGACGGCTTGCCATCACCCTGGCCTCCCGCCCTGAGGCCCAGTGGCTGGCCGCCGTCCTCAACCGCGAGGGCCGCCCCCTGGGCACCGGGGTGACCCTGGCCGAGGACGGCCGCCTGACCCTGCACTGGCCCGGGCGCTGAGCGGCGAGACGTCCGGCAGGAGGCGCCCGGGGATGCGTCAGGCGGCCTGGTAGAGCGCCAGGCGGCCGGAGGCCAGATGGAAGCCTGCCTGGCCCTCGGGCAGCCGCTCCCGCACCCCCAGCACCAGGAAGCCATCCGGCCGCAGGCGCTCCCGGAGCTGCGCGGCCAGGCGGCGCTGCAGCGGGGTGTCGAAGTAGGTGAAGACCAGATTGCGGCAGAGGATGAGATCAAAGGCCCGATCCGGCATGGCGGTGCGGATATCCTGCGCCTGGAAGAAGACCTCGCCCCGGAAGGCCGGGGCCAGGCAGAACTGACCCTCTTCCCGACGAAAAGCGGCCTGCCGGAGAACGGCGGGCAGCTCCCGGAGGGCGCTGGCCGGATAGCAGGCGCGACGGCCCCGCTCCAGGAGCTGGGGGTCGGCATCGGTGGCCAGGACCTTCAGGCGCAGGGAGGGGAAACGGCGCGCCAGCCCCTGGTGCCAGAGGAGGGCCAGGGAGTACGGCTCCTCCCCGGCGGCGCAGCCGATGCTCCAGGCGTCAAGCCCGGTGGCGCCGGCCGCGACGGCTCGGCTGGCCAGGGCTGGCAGCACCTGGCCGGCCAGCTCGGCAAAGACCGCCTGGTCCCGGAAGAAGCGGGAGATGGTGACCCGGCACAGCTCGTCCAGGAGCGGCCATTCGCCGGGATGATCGGCCAGATACTGCCGGTAGGCCTGGCCGTCCGGCAGGCCCAGCTGGACCAGCCGTCGCTCGATGCGCCTGGCCACCTGGCGCCGCACCTTGCGGAAGCCCGGCCAGCGCATGGCCAGCTGCGGCAAGGCCCATTGCAGGAAGAGCACGCAGTCGGCATCCTTCATGGCAGCCGCGCCGCTCCGGCCCGCCCGCGCACCTGCTCCCGGGCCCCGAAGCACCGTCCCCTACCTCCCATGACTCCCATACCTGAGCGCCCCCAGCCCTGCCCCGCGCCCCCAACCCCCCCAAAAAAAAGGGGCACCCCTCCGGCCGGCTGGTCGTG
>JBFMBH010000192.1 GCA_040755095.1 Thermodesulfobacteriota bacterium | reverse complement strand
GGGCCTTAGGCAGCCGGATCCAGGGTCTCAAGGAGGAGATCGCCGCCCTGGAGAACGAGAAGAAGGGCTACGACAAGATCATCGCGGATATGAAGAAGCTCGACGAGGAAAAGGTCGAATTCGAGCGCAAGATCCAGGTCATCGCCGAGCTCCAGGCCCAGGCTCGGATCCCGGTGCGGATTCTGGACGAGGTGGCCCGCCTGGTGCCGGAGAACCGCATCTGGCTCGACTCCCTCACCCAGGAGCCCCAGCAGCTCACCCTGTCCGGCGTCGCCCTGGACAACGCCACCATTGCCGCTTTCATGGTCAGCATCAAGCAGTCGCCGCTCTTTGCCGATGCCGAGCTGTCCCGCACCGCCCAGACCGTGGTGGCGGGCCAGAAGCTGAAGTCCTTCGGTCTGACCTGTGGCATCAAGGGTCCGACGCCAGCCCCGGAGGGCGGCGAAGGCGCAGGCCAAGCCAATCCGGCCAAGAAGGGGTCGTAAGTCATGGCACCGAGCCTTGCGGGCGGCCAGGCCCTGGCCATGCTGGAGACCAGGCTGGCCCCCTTGAGCGTCAAGCACAAGATCGCCATCCTGGTCGCGGCCCTGACGTTGCCCACGGTCTTGTGCTATTTCCTGGTCTTTTCGCCCCGCCAGGATGAGATCAGCGGCCTTACCGCCAAACGCCAAGCGGTGAGCCGGGAGCTCAAGGCAGCCAAGGACTTTGCAGCCCAGCTCGACCAGCACCGGGCGGAGATGGAGGCGGCCCAGGCCCGTCTGGCCCAGGTCGCGGTGCTTCTGCCGCAGCAGAAGGAGATCCCGCGCCTGCTCACCGACATCTCCGGGCTGGGCACCAAAGCCGGGCTGGACTTCGTTTCCTTTCAGCCCCGGGCGGAAACGGTGAAGGATTTCTACGCCGAGATCCCGGTGGACATCGCAGTCCAGGGCCCCTACCACAATCTGGGCAGCTTCTTTTACGAGGTGAGCCAGCTGCCGCGGATCGTCTCGGTCTCCAACATGCGGCTGGGCGGGGCCAGCGAGGTAGACGGGATCATGATGCTGAGCAGCAGCTTCTCCCTGGTCACCTACCGTTTCGTCGAGCCGTCCGCCGACGACAAGAAGGATGACAAGGCCAAGAAGGACCAGGATGACAAGGCCAAGAAGAAAAAGAAGAAGTAGCGCCGGGCGGGCGGCCCTCCTCTGGCTCCTGCCGGCCGTCTTCCTGGTCCTGGCCGCCTGCGGCGAGGAGCCGCCGCCCCCGCCGCCGGCCAAGGCCAAGGCCAAGGCGACCAAGGCGGCGCCGGCTGCCCCGGCCGAGCCGGTGGTCGCCTTGCCGGAGCTGCCGCCACAGCCGGCCAGCGACTTCGTGTACGTCCGAGAAGGCCGGCCAGACCCCTTCCGCCCCTTTGTCTCCGAAAAGAGGATCCAACAGGAAGCCGAGGCCGAGGCCGAGGTGTTGACCGGCATGCAGATCTTCGAGCCCGGCCAGCTGACCCTGGTGGCCATCCTGTTCGCCAACAACGAGCCCATGGCCATGGTCCAGGATTCCGTGGGCAAGGGCTACGTCATCCGCCCGGGCACCCCCATCGGCCGAAGCGGGGTGGTGGCCGAGATCGTTCCAAACCAGGTGGTGGTCAAGGAGCGCTACACCACGCCCGTCGGCGAGGAGCGGGAACGGATGGTGGAGATGGTTCTACGCAAGGAGGGGGAACAGCCATGACCCGTGCGCGCCTCGAACAGGGGCTCCTGACCGGCCTCCTGGGGTTCCTGACCCTGGCAGCCGGGATGCTGATGCCGGCCGCAGCTCCGGCCGCCGACGCCCCGGCCAGCGCCGCCAGCATCCTCGCCGTTTCGGCTACCGAGACCGAAGACGGCCACCAGCTCGTGATCGCCAGCAGCGATGCCCCCACCTTCACCGTGTTTCAGCTTTTCGACCCGTTGCGGATTGTGGTGGACATCGCCCAGGCGGACGCCACAAAAGCCGCCGGCCTGCCCCTGGCCGACGGGCCAGGGCCCATCGCCCGGGTGGACGGGCGCCTCCTGGCCGACAAGGGCCCCCCCCTGACCCGGCTGGAGGTCGGCCTGCGGGAGGATGTCCCGTACATCGTCGAACGGCAGGGCCATGACATCGTCATCGCCTTTCCCGCCAGCCCGTCGCCGGCCGCGACGGGCAGCAGCGAGGCCATGGCCGCCACCCCGACCGCCGCCGCGGCGCCGGCAACCGAGCCCGTGGCAGCCACCGCCTCCTCGTCCTTGCTCGTCGACACCATCCAGGTCGAGGAGACCCCTGGGCAGACCCGGGTGCTCATCCGGGCCAGTGGCCCCATCACCGCCACCCGTCCGGTGGAGCTGGCGCCGGATGGCCGCCGGCCCCACCGCATGTACCTCGATCTGCCGGGCTGGCACGGCCCGGGAGTGCCTGCCGTGCTGGGGGTCGGCACCGGCAGTCTCAAGGAGATCCGCTCTGCCAACCGGGACCAGGGCCTGCGGGTGGTCTTCGACTCCAACCAGGACCGCCTGTTCCGCTATCAGGTGGAGACGCAGCCGGACGGCCTTCTGGTCCTGGTGGAGGAGCCCGGGGGTGCCCAGGCCATCGTCAAGAGCCTTGCCAAGGCCCCGCCGGTGCTGGCTGCGGCCGCGGCCGACTCCTCCCCGGCTGCCGAGCCAATTCAGCCGGTGATCAGCACCGCGGCCGCCAAGCCCCGGCCGGAAAAGACGCCGGCCGGCACGCCGCCGGCGGCCGCCGCCAGCCGCCCAGCGGCGGCGCCGGCGCCCACCACCAGTGCGCCTGCCGGCCAGATGGCCTTCGCCGGCTATGAGAAGACACGGATCACCGTGGACTTCTACAAGATCGACCTGCACAACGTCTTTCGCCTCTTCGGCGAGATCAGCGGCATGAACATCGTGGTCGACGAGGCGGTGGCCGGCTCCCTGACCCTGGCTCTCCGGGATGTGCCCTGGGATTTCGCCCTGGATATCGTCCTCAACCTCAAGGACCTCCAGAAGGAAGAGCGCTTCAACACCCTGGTCATCTCGCCGAAGACAAAGACCTTTGTCTGGCCAAAGCAGGCGGAGGCGGCCCTGGCCATTCGGCCCGACGGCACCGTCCAGACCCGGGAGGCCATCTCGGTGCAACGCCGCCAGGAGACCCCGCCGGCCCAGATCGAGGCCCAGAAGCTCATGCTCCAGGCCCAGGGTCTGGAAAGGCAGGAGAAGTACGAGGAGGCCCTGCCCGTGTACGAACAGGCCCTGGAGCTGTGGCCGGACAACGCCCAGCTGGCCAACCGGCTGGCCGCCTTGTGCCTGGTGCGGCTCGGCCTCAATGCCAAGGCGGTGCACTTCGCCAGGATGACCCTCAAGAGCGAGCCGGACAACCAGGATGCGGCCCTGAACGCGGCCATCGGCCTGGCCAACATGAAGGAAGTCGCCGCCGCCAAGCCGTTGTTCGACAAGGCCGTCGCCGGCCCCAGGCCTGCTGCCGAGGCCCTCATCAGCTACGCCGCCTTTTGCGAAGAGAACGACAGCCTGGAAGGGGCGCTGCGCCTCCTGGCCCGGCACGAGGACCTCTACGGCAACACCCTGGACACCCTGGTGGCCAGAGCCCGCATCCACGACAAGGCGGGCCAGCAGGCACAGGCAGCCCAGCAGTACCGGGCCCTGCTCCTGTCCGGCTTCGAGCTGCCCCCGGACCTCCGGCGTTATATTGAAGGACGCCTGACCCTCCAGGAGCGGGACGCCGGCCTGTCCACCCGCTGAGATAGCCGGCGGCAGCCTATTTCCACTGAGGTGCACACCATGACCCGACATCACCCCATCCTGGCCCTGGGCCTGGCTCTTGCCCTCCTGCCGGCGCTGCTTTCCTGCAGCGCCGTGGGTACCGGCCAGGAGGCGCAGCTGCCGTCCGCCATCGAGGAGCAGGCCCTGAGCGCCCCGGCCAAGCCCAGGCCCGCCGAGCCGATCCAGGAGGCCGGCCTGCCGGTGCGCTACCTGCGGCCGGCCTATGTGACCCGGGATAACGAGTCCAAGAAGGACGAGCTCGCCACGGAGGCGGACCGGGTGGTCATCCGGGTGGGGGCGGATATCTCCTCGGCCCAGGGGCCGGTGCCCCTCCGGGACATCATGAAGCGGCTGGCCGCCCTCAAGAGCATGAACGTCAGCTGGGCCTCGGACGTGGACCAGTATGCCCTGGTGGACGTGGACATCCGGGCCGAGGACGACTTCTTTACCGCCGTGGACAACCTCTTGCGGCAGCAGGACTATTTTCATGAGGTCCAGGGCAACACCCTTGTGATAAAGTACAAGGAGACCCGCAAGTTCCATATAGCGATGCCTTTTCTCGCCAGCACCTACGACTCCGGGGTGGGCGGCGACGTCCTGGGCTCCAGCGGCAAGACCGGCAGCATGACTGGCGCCATCCGCCTGACCTCGGAGGGCAACACCTTCGACGTCTGGGACAACGTCAAGACCAACCTGGACCAGATCCTGCAAATCTGGACCGAAGAGGCGCCGGCGGCGGCGCCGGCCCCGGTAGCAGCACCACCCACCCCGGGCCAGGCGCCGGCAGCGGCAGCCCCCGCCGCCCCGGCTGCGCCGTCGCCGCGGCCGTCGGGGAAGGGCTACTACAGCATCGACAAGCCCATCGGGCTCATCACCGTCACGGCACCACGCCCCCTGGTCGAGAAGGTGGCCACCTATCTGGACAGCCTCAAGGCAGAGCTGTACCGGCAGGTGGCCATCGAGGCCAAGATCGTCGAGGTGACCCTGGACAGCACCGACAAAACCGGCATCGACTGGAGCGAGCTTCTGGACGGCTTCAACGTCACCCTGACCTTTGGCGGCGCCGGCGGCCAGATCTACCCCAACCAGGGCGTAGGCGGCCGGCTCGTCAGCGGGGTCAGCATCGGGCCGGACTCCAGCTTCACCGCCTTCCTGAACGCCTTGCAGGAGCAGGGCCAGACCCGGGTGATCGCCAATCCGCGCCTGAGTGTCCTCAATGGCCAGCCGTCGCTGATCAGTGTCGGCGACAACGTCACCTTCATCGACAAGGTCACCAAGAGCACCTCGTCCGACACCGGCGAGGTCACCTTCACGGTGAGCACCTCCAGCGTCATGTCCGGCCTGGGACTGGCCGTGACCGCCACCATCCTGGATGACCAGGAGGTGATCCTGTCCATGACCCCGGTCACCTCCCAGCTGACGCTGCCCATCGAATACCGGACCTTCGGCGGCGACTCCGAGGTGGGGCTGCCCCAGGTGCGCCTGCGGGAGATGGCCACCACCGTCCGGGTCCGCAGCGGCGAGATGCTGGTGGTGGGCGGCCTCATCGACAGCAGTGATGACGACGACGAGAGCAAGGTGCCGGTGCTGGGGGACCTGCCCCTGGTCGATAAGCTGTTCAAGGTGGAGACCGAGGTGAAGACCCGGCGGGAGCTCATCATCCTGCTGCGGCCGCGCATCATCTCCTGAAAAGTCCAGAAGGGGGAGCGAAGACTATGCCTGCCAAGAAGCTTATTCTCGTCGGACTGGTGTGTGCGGCCCTTTCCGGCTGCGGGCACACGGTGGAGCAGAGCCTCAAGGTGCCGCCACCGGCATCGGGAATCGCCCGGTCGTCGCCGGGCCGGATCGTCCTCCTGCCCTTTGCCGACTATTCCCAGGGGGATGTGCTGGGCCCGGCCTTCCGCCGGGATGTCGCCATCATGGAGGCCTTCACCGATGCCCTGGTGGCCCGGGGC
>JBFMBH010000191.1 GCA_040755095.1 Thermodesulfobacteriota bacterium | reverse complement strand
AGGGAGGGGGGGGCATGGCGAAGCGGAGGACGTTGGTGGGGCAGGCAGGTTTGGCGACGGGGTGTCTGGTGGTCATGGCGGCGGTTGCCGCGGGAGCGGCCGAGATCCCCATCGGCATGTCCACGGTTTTGTCCGGACCGGCGCAGGCCCTGGGCGAGGGCATGAAGACCGGTGTCGAGACGTACTTCAAGAAGGTCAATGCCGCCGGTGGGGTGAACGGCAACACGCTGAGGCTCGTGGTGTATGACGATGGCTACGAGCCGGACCGCTGTGCCCCCAACATGCACCGGCTCATCGACGAGGACAAGGTCCTGGCGGTGATCGGCAACGTCGGCACGCCGACGGCCATTGTCGCGGTGCCCATCGCCAACGAGAAGAAGACGCTCCTCTTCGGCGCCTTCACCGGTGCCGGGGTGCTGCGCAAGAGCCCACCGGACCGGTACGTCATCAACTTCCGCGCCAGCTATGAGGAGGAGACCGGGGCGATGATCCAGGGCTTCCTTGCCGCCGGCATCAAGCCGGAGGAGATCGCCTTCTTCACCCAGAATGACGGCTATGGCGACGCCGGCTATGCCGGGGCGATCAAGGCCTTGAAGACACAAGGGTATGCCGCGGCTGAAAGCCTGGCCCATGGTCGCTACACCCGGAACACCGAGAATGTCGAGGATGGCCTGGCAACGGTTCTGGGCAGCAGCCCCAAGGCGGTGATCATGGTGGGGGCGTACAAGCCGTGCGCCAAGTTCATCACCATGGCGAAGGAGATTCTGCCGGAGACGCTCTATGCCAATGTCTCTTTCGTGGGCAGTGTGGCGCTGGCCAAGGAGCTGGGGCCGGCGGGCGAAGGCGTGATCGTCACCCAGGTGGTGCCGCCTGCGGATACCGGCCTGGCGGCGGTTCAGGAATACCGGGCCGATCTGGCCACGTACGCCCCGGGCGCGGCGGTGGATTTCGTCTCCCTGGAAGGCTATCTGGCCGCCAAGGTGTTCGTGGAGGGCCTCAAGAAGGCCGGTGCCACCCCGACCCGGGAAGGCCTGGTGGATGCCATCGAAGGCCTGACCGGCCTCGAGATCGGCATCGGCTTTCCCATCGGGTTCGGCAAGACGGATCACCAGGCCAGTGGCCAGGTCTGGCCGACCATCATCAGGAACGGCTCCTTCGTCAGTCTGGACTGGAAGGCCCTGCAGCCTTGACGGATCCTGGACGGCGTGCTGCCGCCCGCTGGACCCTGCCGGCTGCCCGCTTCGGCTCCGGAAGCTGGCAAAGGAGACACCCATGTTCCTCCGCTTGACGATCAAGAGAAGCCTGGCCGGCATGGTGCTGGTCGGCGTGATGGTGGTCGCGGTCCTGTTCCTGGTCAATCTCGACTCCAACCGCCGCCTGGTCATGAGCCAGCACCGGTTGACCGACGGGGCCTTCCGCGTCAAGACCGATGTGGAAGGCATCGTGGCGGCCATGACCGCCTTCAGCGTCCGGGACAGCCGGATTGCCACCAGCCGTACCCTGGGCGACCTGGAGCCTTTCCGGGAGCGGTCGGCCCTGGAGAAGGCCTTTGTCGGCCACCAGGAGGCCTTGCGCCGTCTGTCCTCCGAGCTGCCGGAGGCCGAGGCGGAGATCGGTCGCCTGGATGAGCTGTACGCACGCTTCCTGGAACAGGACTCCCTGCTTCTGGAGAGCCGCCAGGCGATCCTGCAGCTGCAGGAGAGGATCGGCCAGCAGATGGAGGCCATGGACAAGGCAGGGGCGGATCTCCAGAAGGAGGCCGAGTCGATCTCCGGCCGGATGAACTTGGCGGCCATGCGGGCCAGTGTGGCGGTACGCCAGCTTCTGGCGCAGCCGGAAAAGGGCGAGGAGCTGCGGGGCGCGGTGACCAACCTCCTCCAGGGCGATCTCGCCAAGCTGCAGAAGGCCTGCACCGATCTGCGGCTGGCGACCTCCTCCCTGACCGTCCTCGGCCGGCAGCTCCTGCTCGTGGATGACGAGGATCGCATCACCAACATCCGGTCCAACCAGGTGGCCCAGGCCGCGGCCCTGGCCCTGTCTTCCCTGGAGGCGATCCGGAAGGGTGTCGAGGGCTCCGGTGAGCTGGCCGCCATCGCCCAGCGGATCGAAAAGGGGTTCCCTGCCTTCAAACAGCTCGTGGTCGAAGGCGAGCATTCGGTCTGCAGCCTCCGTTGCCAGCTGCTCCAGACCGAGAAGCAAGGCACCCGCGCCAGGACCGGGCTCGAGGAGACCCGGGTGGCGATTGTCGCCAGCCTCGACAACTTCGGGCGCATGGCTTCATCGTTGACCGAGGCCGCCCAGACCGACTCCGGCCAGGTGCAGCAGACCGCGAATCGGATCAACACCCTGGTGGGCGCGCTGGGCGCGGTCATCCTGCTTGGTGTCGGGGGGCTCATCTACCTTCGGGTGGTGCCCCCCATCAACCAGGCGGTGGCGGTGGCCGATCGCATGGCCGAGGGCGACCTGTCCCAGCAGATGGCTGTCCGGCAGGACGACGAGGTTGGCGAGCTCGCCCGTGCCTTGAACAACATCGGCACCGAGCTCGGGCAGATCATCCACGGCATCGTCGAAACCGCCAGCACCCTGAAGGCGGGAGCGGCGGCGCAGGCCTCGGCCCTGCAGGAGACATCGGCCTCCCTGGAGGAGATGGCCTCGATGACCAGGCAGAATGCCGAGAACGCCGCCCAGGCCGACCAGCTCATGGCGGCCTCCCAGACCGCGGTGGAAGAGGCCAACCGGGCCATGGCCGCGCTCACCACCTCGATGCAGGAGAGCGCCCGGGCCAGCGCCGAAACCAGGAAGATCGTGAAGACCATCGACGAGATCGCCTTCCAGACGAACCTGCTTGCCCTCAATGCCGCGGTCGAGGCGGCACGGGCGGGCGAGGCCGGTGCCGGCTTTGCGGTGGTGGCGGAGGAGGTGCGGAGCCTGGCCATGCGGGCGGCGGAGGCGGCCAGGACCACCGCCAGCCTGATCGAAAAGACCGTGGGGCAGATCGGCAGTGGCATGGGCCTGGTCCACCAGACCAGCAAGACCTTCGGTGAGGTCCGCGGCCACATCCTGGACTCGGGAGCGCTGGTCAAGGAGATCGCCGCGGCTTCCGACGAGCAGGCCAAGGGGATCGAGCAGATCAACCTCGCGGTGTCGAGCATGGACGCTGTCACCCAGCAGAATGCCGCCGACGCCGACCAGCTGTCGTCGGCGGTACGGTTCTTCACGGTGGCCGCCGGTCAGGTGCACGCCCCGGACCACACCCTGCCGGCTGTGGCCTCTTCCGACAGGCCGTAATCCTGCCGGAAAGCCTTCCTGCTTGCCCCCGACGCGGCCGCCCTCGGCGCGGCGCGGCGGGGTGCCTCCGCGTATGGCAACCTACAGGTCCCATGGCTCCCATGGACCCACGGGACTTGGAGGACGAAGAGGACCTATGGGATCCACCTTGGCGGACTTCCGGCGTTGCACCCGGTTGGGTGCGCCCCGGCCATGGCAACTCTCTCGCCAAGAGGGACGAAGGGTGGTATAGGTAGCGGTTGCAGCCCCGGTGGCCCCCGCCTTGGCGCACCGGCCCTTGTTCCTTCTTGCCGCCATCTCCATCATGTCCCACACCCTGGCTCTCACCCCGGCCGGTCATCTGAAGATGATCGACCAGGCCGGCGCGGCCGCCGGCGCGCCCCTGGGGGCTGACCATCCTCCCGCCGACGGCGAGGCCATTGCCGCCGCTTTCGCCGCCAGTCAGGCCGAAGGTCTCGTCGCCCTGGCCGGCCGGCGGCCGGATCCGGGCTGGCCCCTTTCCTGGGGCTTCTGGCGGGAGATGAGCGCCCGGTATCTGCCTTTCTGGCCACCTATGTGCCCCGGCTGGGCGCCAGCGCCCGACTCCAGCACCAGCCGCTCAACAAGGCCCTGAGCGAGTACGCCGGCCGCCGCAACCAGGCGGCGCTGCTGCGGCTTCTCGAGCCGGTCCAGGAGGCGGCCCGCCGCTGCCCCTGGGTGCAGGAGGCGGGGGACCTGGAGCGGCCCCTGGTTCTTGCATGAAATGGAAATCCTGTTGCCAGATGATGCGCCATCTGCGAGACTGCCGATCATGATCCCGCGCTTCCTGGCAGCGAAGCTCCATGAGCTGGCTGGCTACTACCCGGCCGTCCTGGTCACCGGTCCCCGCCAGTCCGGGAAGACCACCCTATGCCAGATGGTCTTCCCGGACAAGCCCTACGTTTCTTTGGAGGCCCTGGACCTGCGGGAGTTTGCGGCCAGTGACCCGCGAGGCTTTCTGGCCGAGTATGCCGGGGGGGCCATCATCGACGAGGTGCAGCACGTCCCCCGGCTGCTCTCGTACCTGCAGAGCGACGTCGATGCCCGCCCGGATGCTGGCCGGTTCATTCTCACCGGGTCGCAGCATTTCGGATTGTCCCAGGCAGTGACCCAATCACTGGCCGGCCGCTGCGGGATCCTGGTGCTCTTGCCGCCGAGTCTTGACGAGCTGCGGGCCTTTCCCTCCGCTCCGGACGACCTCTTTTCCGTGCTCTGGCAAGGCTCGTATCCAAGGATCTACGATCGCCGCATCCCCGCCCATCAGTGGCTGGCGGATTACACCACCACCTATGTGCAGCG
Source organism: Thermodesulfobacteriota bacterium (assembly GCA_040755095.1). Classification (NCBI taxonomy): domain Bacteria; kingdom Pseudomonadati; phylum Thermodesulfobacteriota; species Thermodesulfobacteriota bacterium. The sequence continues at coordinate 1,125 of JBFMBH010000191.1, read as the reverse complement.
GGACGTGCGCCAGGTGGTCAACGTCGGCGATCTCAACGCCTTTGCCGGCTTCCTGCGCCTGTGTGCCGGGCGTACCGCCCAGGAGATCAATCTTTCGGTGCTGGGCAGCGATGCCGGTGTATCCCACAACACCGCTCGGGCTTGGCTCTCGGTTCTGGAGGCCAGCTACCTCGTCCATCGCCTTCCCGCCTGGCACACCAGCATCCGCAAGCAGATCGTGAAGACTCCCAAGCTGCATTTCTTTGACAGCGGCCTAGTCTGTTACCTCCTGGGCATCCGCGAGCCGGAGCAGCTCCGGCTGCATCCCCTGCGCGGCGCCATCTTCGAAAGCTGGGTCGTCTCCGAGATCTACAAGGCCCGGGTGCACCGCGGCTGGCAGCCCGATCTCTTCCACTACCGGGAGGCCCGGGGACCGGAGATCGATCTCCTTGTGGGGGATGAAGGCGGAGTCACGGCCGTGGAGATCAAGTCCGGGGCCACTGTCGCGCCGGATTTCTTTACGAGCCTGGACCGGTTCTCGGCGCGCCTGGCCGACCTGGGCAGAGCGCAGCCGGCCCGCCTCCGGGTGGTGTACGGCGGTGATGATTCCCAGGAGCGCTCCCGGGCAACGGTGCTCTCCTGGCGCCACCTCCAGCGGCTATGGAGAGAAGCTCGTGACGTATGACGATGGCTACGAGCCGGACCGATGTGTCCCCAACATGAACCGGCTCATCGACGAGGACAAGGTCCTGGCGGTGATCGGCAACGTCGGCACGCCGACGGCTATCGTCGCGGTGCCCATCGCCGACGAGAAGAAGACGCTCCTCTTCGGCGCCTTGACCGGTGCGGTGGCCGATCGCATGGCCGAGGGCGTCCGCGGCCACATCCTGGAGGGCGAAGAGGACCTATGGGATCCACCTTGGCGGACTTCCGGCGTTGCACCCGGTTGGGTGCGCCCCGGCCATGGCAACTCTCTCGCCAAGAGGGACGAAGGGTGGTATAGGTAGCGGTTGCAGCCCCGGTGGCCCCCGCCTTGGCGCACCGGCCCTTGTTCCTTCTTGCCGCCATCTCCATCATGTCCCACACCCTGGCTCTCACCCCGGCCGGTCATCTGAAGATGATCGACCAGGCCGGCGCGGCCGCCGG
>JBFMBH010000190.1 GCA_040755095.1 Thermodesulfobacteriota bacterium | reverse complement strand
TTGTCTCTGCCACCGGCGGTGCTGGCTGTCCTGGAATGACGGCCAGGTCTGACCCCTGGAGTGGCCTTGGTCACAACCCATGGTGGCGGGAAGGAAATGCACTATATGCACCAACGTCCCCATCGCCGAACTATCCAGTCTCCAAGCAAATCGGTTTCATGAGGCTGTAGTGTTTTCATCGTACAGTCTCCACCACCGCACCGGGCGTATTGCCGCCGACCAGAAACCCCGCAGTATTGGCTGGTGAGGAATTCCGCCGGGGTGGGTGGTTGGGCGGAGATGTGCGTCGTCTGCGGGCTCTGAGGACGGGATGGGCCGTTTCTTACCGGTACGCGGCTGCGGCCGGCTGGCGTTGCAGTCGTGGCCGATGACCGCCACCAGGGCCGCCACCGCCAAAGCGGCAAGCGGTCCCGCATCTCGCGAGCGCATGGCCAGCCAGAGGAGGAGGACCGTCGCGGTGAAGATGGCTGATTTCAGGATGCCAATCCCGGTGAGCCCGGCCTCATGAGCGAGGCACAACAGCACCTGCCCCAGCCAGGAATGGCGGAGGTTCAGATCCCAGTGGGAGAAATGGCCCGGCAGCTCGGCAGCCGACACCTCATCTGCGGGCCAGCCGTGCTCCCCAAAGGGAAACGGGGGCTCGTCGCCCCCGTTTCCCGTCCAACCGATGCCGCGCCAGCGCCGGTCACGGCGTCATGCCCAGCTCCTTCTCCTTGGCCGCCACCGCCAGGCGGGTCTTGATGGCGGTGTCCGAAATCAGGCTCATGGAGTCGATACCGCACTCCACCAGGAAGGTGGCAAAATCCGGGAAGTCCGAAGGCGCCTGGCCGCAGATGCCGATCTTCCGGCCCCGGCGGCGGGCGTCTTTGATGACGTTCCTCACCATGGTCTTCACCGCCTCGTTGCGCTCGTCGAAGATGTGGGCCACCAGGTCCGAATCCCGGTCCAGGCCCAGGGTGAGCTGGGTGAGATCGTTGGAGCCGATGGAAAAGCCGTCGAAGACGTCGCAGAAGGCGTCCGCCGCGATGACGTTGCTGGGGATCTCGCACATGACGTAGATCTCGAGGCCGTTTTCGCCCTGCACCAGCCCGAACTCCTTCATCACCGCGACCACCTTCCGGCCCTCTTCCGGGGTGCGGCAGAACGGGACCATGAACTTGACGTTGGTGAGCCCCATGTCGTTGCGCACCTTCAAAAGCGCCTGGCACTCCAGGCCGAAGGCGGGCTTGTACTTGGGATCGTAGTAACGGGAGGCGCCCCGCCAGCCGATCATGGGGTTGGACTCCTCCGGCTCGTAGAGCCTGCCGCCCACCAGGTTGGCGTACTCGTTGCTCTTGAAGTCCGACAGCCGGACGATGACGTCCTTGGGGTAGAAGCCGGCGCCGATGCGACCCACCCCTTCCGCCAGCTTGTCGATGAAGAAGGCCTTCTTGTCCTCGGGGTAGGCGGTGGTGCGGCGCTCGATCTCGGCCACGATGGCGGCGATCTCGGCGTCGCCGGCCGCGGCCTTCTTCTTGAGATCCTCGAAGTAGAACAGGGCCAGGGGATGGATGCCGATGTGGGAGTTGATGATGAACTCCTCCCGGGCCAGACCGACCCCGTCGTTGGGCACCTGGCACTCGCTGAAGGCCTTCTCCGGGATGCCGACGTTGAGCATGATTTTTGTTTTGGTGGCCGGGATCTTTTCGAGATCCAACCGGTCCACCTCGTACTTCAAGAGCCCCTCGTAGATGTTGCCGGTCTCGCCCTCGGCGCAGGAGACGGTCACCGCGGTGCCGGTCTTGATGAGCTGCGAGCCGTTCTCGGTGCCGATGACGCACGGGATGCCCAGCTCCCGGGAGATGATGGCGGCGTGGCAGGTGCGGCCGCCCCGGTTGGTGACGATGGCCGCCGCGATCTTCATGATCGGCTCCCAGTCCGGGTCGGTCATGTCCGTGACCAGGACCTCGCCGGCCTTGAACTGGCCGATGTGGGCGGTGTCCTCGATGACATGCGCCACCCCCTGACCGATCTTGGTGCCCACCGCCTGGCCGGCCGCCAGCACCTTGCCCTTCTCCTTCAGGATGTAGGTCTCCATGACCTTCTTCTGGGAGTGCACCGTCTCCGGCCTGGCCTGGACGATGAAGAGCTTGCCGGTGCCCACCGTCTTGCCGTCGCCGTCCTTGGCCCACTCGATGTCCATGGCCTTGCCGTAGTGGTCCTCGATGATGCAGGCCCAGCGCGCCAGCTGCAGGATCTCGTCGTCGCTGATCACGTAGCAGCCCCGCTCTGCCGGTGTGGTCTCGATGTTCATCACCGGCCGATCCGCCTGGGGATCGGGGTTGTAGATCATCTTGATCTCCTTGCTGCCCACCCTTTTTCCGACAATGGGCCTCTTGCCGGTATGGAGGGTGGGCTTGAAGACATAGTACTCGTCCGGGTTGACCGCGCCCTGCACCACGTTCTCGCCCAGGCCCCAGGCCGCGGTGATGAAGACCGCGTCCTTGAAGCCGCTCTCGGTATCGATGGAGAAGAGCACCCCGGAGCTGGCCGAGTCCGAGCGCACCATCTTCTGGACCACGATGGACAGATAGACGTCGAACTGGCCGAAGCCCTTGTCGTGGCGGTAGGAGATGGCCCGGTTGGTGAAGAGGCTGGCGAAGCAGTGCCGGCAGGCCTCGATCAGGGCCTCGGGACCCCGGATGTTGAGGTAGGTCTCCTGCTGGCCGGCAAAGGAGGCATCCGGCAGGTCCTCAGCGGTGGCCGACGAGCGGACCGCGACATCGACACCGGCGCCGTATTCCGCCTCCATCCTGGCGTAGGCAGCCAGGACCTCCTGGCGCAGATCCTCCGGGAACTGGGCCGTGCGGATGACCTGCCGCACCTTCTCCCCCCGGGAGGCCAGGTTGGCCATGTCGTGGGTGTCGAGGCCATCCAGGGCCTGGCGCACCGCGTCTTCAATGCCGGCCGTCTTGATGAGATGCCGGTACGCATAGGCCGTGATGGCAAAGCCGTGCGGCACCGCCACGCCCTTGGCGGAGAGCTTCTGGTACATCTCCCCCAGGGAGGCGTTCTTGCCGCCCACCAGAGGAACGTCGCCGATGCCGATATCGTCAAACCAGAGGATGAAGGCCGTATCGTGTACTCCTGCCATGGTGCTCTCCTTAATGTCGCGCGCGGGTTGGGGTTCGTAAGAAAAAGGCCAATGTATGAAGGATGTTACGCAAGGACCAGCATCACGCCTCTTTTGTATATCGCAATCCAGCCGCCACGGTCAACGCAAAACCAGTATGCCCTTCGGGCTTCCAAAGGACGCGGCTTCTGGTCTAAGATGATCCAAAGAATCGCCACTGCCGCCAGCCGCCGGCCGCCCATTGGTGTCCTCTGCCGCCGCTCGGCCCGGGCTGGCCTTCCCCACAACCCAAGGATTCCTGCCCATGTTCTCCAGTGACACCGTCCAAGAGCTGACTGGCCGTTTCCTTGCGGCCGATGGCCCAGCCGACAGCGATTATTTCGGTCTGATCAAGGAGCTGGTCCGCCACCGGGAGGCCTGTCTGCCGGCTGGCGTGGAGCGCCGTCTCTGGCAGGCGGAGATCGATCGCGTCTACGAGCTGGTGGCCGAGGAGATCGCGCACAATCCCCGGTCCCCCACGGCGCCGGTCAGCTTCGGCACCTCGGGCTGGCGGGGCATCCTGGGCAAGGATCTGTGCTGCCGCTCGGTCTGCCAGGTCACCCAGGCCATCGTCTCGCTGTATGAGGACCTGGATGCCAGCCCGGAGCTGGCCGGCGACCTGGGCGTGAAGAGCCTGGCCGAGGCCCGGGCCCGGGGCTGCGTCCTTGGCTACGACAACCGTTTCGGCGGCCCGGTGCTGGCAGCGGCCATCCGGGACTGGCTCACCGGCCAGGGTTTTTGCGTCTACGACGCCGGCGAGGCCTCCACCGGCACCTTGTCCGCCGCCGTCTTGCGTCTGGCGGCCGCCTTCTCCATCAACCTCACCCCCAGCCACAACCCTCTGGAGTACGGCGGCTTCAAGTTCAACGCCGCCGATGCCGGCCCGGCGGCGCCCAGCCTCACCAACCGCATCACCGCCCGGGCCCGGGCGATGATCGCCGCCGGCGAGCTGCGGCCGTCGCTGCCCGATCCCTCCCGGGTACGGCCCTGCGACGCCCTGGCCTTGTGGATCGAGCTGGTGCGGGCCAACGCCCATCGTCATGGCCTCGACTACGACGGCCTTCTGGCCGGCTTTGCCCGCCAGCACGATCTGGTGGTGGCGGTGGACTGCGTCCATGGCGCCAGCCGCCGGCACATCCGGCAGCTCTTCGGCAACCCGGCCAGCGACCGGCTGATCCTCCTGCGGGCCGAGGCCGACCCCACCTTCGGCGGCATCGCCCCGGAGCCGTCGGCCGCCAACCTGGAGCCGGTGCACAAGGCCCTGGCCAGCCGCACCGAGCGGCTGCGGCTGGGGGTGATCATCGACCCGGACGCCGACCGGATCCGCTTCACCGACGGCCGCCGGGAGATCACCATGAACCATTTCGGGGCCATGGCCTACCACTTCCTGCACGAGCACAAGGGCAAGGCCGGCATGGTGGCCAAGACGGTGGCCACCAGCAACTTCGCCAACGCCATCGCCCAGGCCTTCCAGGAAAAGGTCTTCGAGCCCCGGGTGGGCTTCAAGGAGTTCAAGCCGGTGCTCCTGGAAGCCCTGGTCTGCTTCGAGGAGTCCGACGGCATCACCGTCATCGGCCACACGCCGGAAAAGGACGCCTACATCGGCCTCATGCTGGCCCTGGACATGATGCTGACCAGAAACCAGGGCCTGGGTGACTACCTGGCCGAGCTGGAAAAGGCCTACGGCGCCTTTCTGCCCGCCCGGGATGCCGTGACGGTGCGCGCCGCGGGTGAAGAGCTCACCGCCAAGCTGCAAGGGCTTACCGCCTATGTTCCAGGCAAGACGATCCAGGTGGGAAACAAGGCGCTGGCCATCGACAAGGTGATCAGCATCGATGGCCGCAAGATGGTGCTGGCAGACGGATCGTGGATCATGATCCGGCCGTCCGGCACCGAGCCCAAGGTTCGCTTCTACGTGGAGGCCCGGACCGAGGCCGGCAAGGACGCCATGTTTGCCGCCGCCCGGGAGATGCTGGCCGCGACCGGCCTGCTATGAGCCGGGGGACTCGCCCTGGCCCCTGGTCCAGGTGCGGCGCTCCCGGAGGAAGGCGGAGGCGGCCAGCACCGCCGCCGCGGCCAGCAGAGCACCGCTGGCCATGACCGCCCCCCAGCCCAGAAGCGACCGGCCCGGGGCCTCGTCCTCCGGCAGATCCCGGCGGCAGTGCGGGCAGACCACAGCCCGGGGCTGAATCTTCTCCTGGCAGTATGAACAGCGGCGGGCGGCCATGGTGGCTCGTTTATAGCCCGGCCCCGCCCCCGTTGTCAAGGAGCTGCCGTCAAGGCCCCCGCCCCACTGGATATTCGATAAGCAGACGCCGGCCGACGGTCCTCGGGAGGGCGCGGCCGACATTTTTTTTCGGATCAGCCGGACAACGACCACATTCGCGCTATGCACCTCGCGCCCGCGAGACGCCATTCTTTGGGGGGGGAGAAGCGCCCCAGCAGCCTCCCTGTTGGCTCCGGCGGCGACACCACGTCTCCCCCCGCATCCTCCCCTCAGAAAACGCAACAGACGCCAATCCTGACTTCCATTTTATTACGCAAAATCAATAAGTTACTGGTTGTGGCGATTTGACCGCCTGCCACGGCTATGGTAACGTGCCTCG
>JBFMBH010000189.1 GCA_040755095.1 Thermodesulfobacteriota bacterium | reverse complement strand
ACCGGCAGCGGATCCGCCGCGGCAAAGATCCACGCCCAGCTGGTCAGGCGGTTGTCGTCGGCGGCCCGGAAGACGAGCTGGGCCAGGGGGGTGAAGGCCAGGGCCAGGAAGGCAAGCGCCAGCTGATCCCTGGCTGGCAGCGCAGGGGCCGTCTTCAGATCTCCAGCTGGTAGAAGCGGCCGTCGCACAGAAGGGTGGCGGTCCGCTTCAGGGCGTCCACCGGCGGATGGACCAGCCCGAAGCGCTCCAGGAAGTATTGGGCGGCCTCCACCACGGCGTGCACCGCATCGGTCTTCTTGTCCACCCGGAAGGCGGCGGTGATCTCCGGCTGGCTGCACCGGTAGTCGCCGCCAAAGCCGGTGCGCGGACTCCACAGCAGGCTGCGGCCGGCCATGCCGGAAAGACGCAGCTCCAGGCGCAGGGCGCTGGCGTCCGGCAGTCGGGGCAACAGCCGGCCGGCAAAGCGCAACGCCTGGGAGATCCAGATCATGAGCCACTCGGGGGACAGGTAGCGGCCGACGGTCTCGCCGCACTGGTCCTCGTGCAGGTGATGGCGGGCCAGGAAGAAGCCGCTGGTGGACAGCTTCCAGAAGTAGGCGGAGGCCAGCTCCCCCACCCAGGGATGCCGGTCCAGGTAGCTCACCGCCTCCGGCGTCGAGCGGAAGGGGCTGCCCAGGGGGGGCGGGAAGGGAAAGGCGGCGCCGCTCCAGCCGGCCAGCTTCACGGCCGAGCTGGTGATGGTGCCCAGGAGGGCATCGGCGGCCAGCTTCCGGATCGGAAACAGAGGGGCGACCACCACCTCCTTCACGGCCAGATCCGCCGGCCAGCCCTGCTCCGCCATTTCCGCCTGACAGCCGGCGATGAAGCCAGCCAGCTCCGGCCCCGGGATGGTCAGCCGCTCCCGCTTCTTCACCTCCTGGAGGTGCTCATCCAGGGCGGTGGCGAAGATCAGCTCGTTGAGGTCGTTCTCGAAGGAGAGACCGAGGCGGATCATCTTCTTGTCCCGCAAGGCCGGGGGCAGAAGATCGAGCACCTCCGGCTCGCACAGCACCGGCACCACGAGCAGGCCCTGGTCGCCCGCCTTGCCCAGCCAGGACAGCCACAGGTCACAGGCACCCTGGTCAGTCAGGGCGGCCCTGGAGATGACCGGCAGCAGGAACTTGGTGGCCTGGAGCTCCCGCCAGAAGACGTCGTCTCCGGACTGGGCGTAGGTATCCCAGGATTCGTACCAGACCCTAAGGCCCCGCTCCCGCAGGTAGTAGGTCACCTTGCCGCCGACCTGGGCGTCCGAGCCGCAATGGCACACAAAGACGTAACGCTCTTTCTGCATGGCTTGCCCGTCTCTCCGCGAAGAATGGTTGACAGCCGACAGTGGATCCGGATAGTAACGGGTGCCGGCCGAGCCGTCGCGCCGGGTCGGATTCCATTGTCTGCCTTCCTTACCAGAAAACGGGCGGTGACGGAAGCAGGAATTTCGGCCAGGGAGGCCACCGGCGGCCGCCCGGCCAGGACGGGTGAGCATGATCGACCAGGGCTATGACGTGGTGGTGATCGGCGCCGGGCATGCCGGCTGCGAGGCGGCCCTGGCCGCCGCCCGTCTCGGCGCTTCCACCCTGGTGGCGGTGATGAGCCTCGACACCATCGGCGCCATGTCCTGCAACCCGGCGGTGGGTGGCCTGGCCAAGGGCCATCTGGTCAAGGAGATCGATGCCCTGGGCGGCGAGATGGCCAGGAACATCGACGCCACCGGCATCCAGTTCCGGCGCCTCAATACCAGGAAGGGTCCGGCGGTCTGGTCCTCCCGGGCCCAGGCCGACCGCCTCCGCTACCGGCTGAGGATGAAACAGGTGCTGGAGGACCAGCCCGGCCTGGTCATCCGCCAGGCGGTGGTGGACCGCCTGCAGGTGCACCAAGGGCGGATTGCCGGGGTGGTCACCTCCCTGGACGAGGTCATCCCGGCCCGGGCAGTGGTGGTCGCCACCGGCACCTTCCTGAACGGCCTCATCCACATCGGCCTCAAGCAGTTTCCCGCCGGCCGCATGGGGGATCCCCCCTCCCGGAGCCTGCCTGCCTGCCTCCGGGAGCTGGGCTTCCGCATGGGCCGCATGAAGACCGGCACCACCCCGCGCCTCAATGGCCGCACCATCGACTTCGCCGGCCTGGAGGTCCAGGAGGGCGACCGGCCGGCGCCGCTCTTCTCCTTCGCCAGCAGCGGGCCGCCGCCGTTGCCCCAGCGGCCCTGCTGGGTGACTTACACCAGCACCCGCACCCACGACATCATCCGCTCCGGCCTCGACCGCTCCCCCTTGTTCACCGGGGTCATCGAAGGGGTGGGGGCCCGTTACTGCCCCTCCATCGAGGACAAGATCCACCGCTTCCCGGACAAGGAGCGGCACCAGATCTTTCTGGAGCCGGAGGGGCTGGACACCGTGGAGATCTACCCCAACGGCCTGCCCACCAGCCTGCCTCTGGACGTCCAGCTCCGCATGCTGCGCTCCATCCCCGGGCTGTCCCGGGTGGAGGTGATGCGGCCCGGCTATGCCATCGAGTATGATTACGTGGATCCCCTGGAGCTGACCCCCTCCCTGGAGACGAAGCGGGTTGCCGGCCTCTTCCTGTCCGGCCAGATCAACGGCACCTCCGGCTACGAGGAGGCGGCGGCCCAGGGACTGGTGGCCGGCATCAACGCCGTCCGCTCGGGGCGCGGCCAGGAGCCGCTGGTGCTCGGCCGCTCCCAGGCCTATATCGGCGTCCTGGTGGATGACCTGGTTACCCGCGGCACCAGGGAGCCGTACCGTCTCTTCACCTCCCGGGCCGAGCACCGCCTGCTCTTGCGGGAGGACAACGCCGATCTCAGGCTCACCGGGATCGGCCACGATCTCGGCCTGGTGGATGGGGCCGCCTATGGCCGCTTTGCCGCCAAACGGGCAGCCATGGCGGAGCTGGCCGCCCGCCTGGCGGCAACCGCAGTGGCGCCGAGCCCGGAGATCAATGCCGGTCTGGCGGAGGCCGGGAGCGCCCCCCTGAGGCAGGCCGCCCGGCTGGCCGACCTCCTGCGGCGGCCGGAGCTGGATCTGGCCACCGTCTGCCGCCTGGCCAGCTTCGAGCCCGGGGTGCCGCCGGCCGTGGCCGCCGAGGTGGTGCTGGCCATCCGGTACGAGGGCTACATCCGGCGCCAGACCGAGCTGGTGGAGCGCGCCCGGCGGCTGGACGACGTGGCCCTGCCGGCCGACCTGGGCTACGGCGCCCTGGCCGGCCTCTCCCGGGAGGTGGTGGAGAAGCTCGGCCGGGTGCAGCCCCGGACCCTGGGGCAGGCGGCCCGCATCTCCGGGGTGACGCCGGCCGCGGTGGCGGTGCTTCAGGTCCATCTGCGCCGCCTGGGGCTTCTCCGGAAGGCGAATGTCGAATAGCGAACAAGGAATGTCCAACCGCCGAAGGGACTGGCAGGACTGACCTGGAAGGTCAACCCCCGGTCCCATCCCCTGTTCGATCTTCTGCGGCTTGTTCACCGATCAGGGGCTGTCTGCGCTGCCCCTGTCCCATCCGGGAGACATCCTCATGCTGCACGCTGCCATGGAATGGCTGGTCAGAACCATCGGCGCCCTGGGCTATCCGGGCATCTTCCTCCTCATGGCCATGGAAAGCTCGGTCTTTCCCATCCCCAGCGAGCTGGTGATGCCGCCGGCCGGCTACTTGGCCCATGAAGGCGAGATGAGCCTGGTCGCTGCCATCCTTTGCGGCACCATCGGCAGCCTGGCCGGCGCCTACGCCAACTACTTCGCGGCCCGGCATCTCGGCCGGCCGCTTCTTCTCCGCTACGGCCGCTATGTCGGCATCTCGGCCGAAAAGTTCGCCCGGGCGGAGGCCTTCTTCCTGAGCCACGGGGAGATCTCCACCTTCATCGGCCGCCTTCTGCCGGTGGTGCGCCACCTCATCTCCCTGCCGGCCGGCCTGGCCGGCATGAGCCATCGGCGCTTTGCCGCCTACACCCTCTTGGGCGCCGGCATCTGGGTGACGGTGCTCACCATGATCGGCTATGTCATCGGCGCCAACCGGGAGCTCATCGCCCGGTATGCCAACCAGGCAGTGCTGGCGGTGGTGGCCTTCAGCTGCCTGCTGGCTGCGGCCTACATCTGGCGCCATCGCCGCAAGGCCATGGCGCGGGAGGCGGCCGTGGAAACGGAACGGGCGTAGAACGGGCTCAGCCCGGGAGGAGGGTCAGGGCCTGGGAAAGCCGATGGTCAGGGCATCCCGCCAGGAGAGGTCGGCGATCCACCAGCATCACCTGGTTCCGGCCGGAGCCGGCGGCGCCATCTCCTTCTTGAGCTTGTGCTTGGCCGGGTCATACTGGACCCGATCGCCCACGGCAAAGGGGGTGGGGTCGGTGGCCACCACCGTGTCCTGGCCCCGGCGGTCGCTGATCACCACCGAGTCCGCACTGAGTGCCTTGACCGTGTAGCCGCTTTCGTAGAGGGCCTGGGCCCTGCCCGCCGCTGCCAGGACGAGAATGACAAGGATTGCCGGAACCGCCAGCCTGCGCATACACACACCTCCGGATGTAGGGGATCGGACGGCTCTACTGCAAGGCCTGCTCGATGGCCCGGGTCAGGGTCCCGGGGTCGACCAGCCCGAAGAAGCGCTCCAGGATCTCGCCATTGCGGCCGATGAGGAAGGTGACCGGCACGGCGACCACGCCGCCGAAGCCGTCCAGCACCGCCTCGTCGGCCATGGCCACCGGATAGGTGATCTTGAGCTTGTCCATGAATTCGGCCACGGACTTGCGGTCATCGGTGCCGAGGCAGATGCCGATGACGGAGAATCCCTTGCGGCCGTATTCCTGTTCCAGGGCCAGCAGGGAGGGCACCTCCTGGCGGCAGGGAGCGCACCAGGTGGCAAAGAAGTTGACCAGGAGCACCCGGCCGCAATAGGCGCTGCTGTCCACCGGCTGGCCGCCCCGGGCGGCGGTGAGGCTGAACTGCGGCATCGGCCGGGCCCCGGCCCTGGCAGTGGCCAGCAGGCAGACCAGAATCGCCAGGGTGATGGACAGGGCGAAGCAACGTCCAACTGGCCGGCAACGGACAGGGGATGGGCTCAACATCCTCCCAAGGTACCCGATCTCGGCGCAAAATCCAAATCGTCCGGCTGCGGCTCCGGCCGGCGGCCTTCCCCTCTCAGCCCCTGATACCGCGATCTCCTCCCATGCCCACCATTCCCCAGCCCGGCTCCAAGTGGGGCGTCTTCGTCATCGTGGCCTGCGGCGTCTTCATGGCCACCCTGGACAGCTCCATCGTCAACATCGCCCTGCCCAGCATCATGGCCAGCCTGCACGCCCCGTTGCACCGCACCGAGTGGGTGGTGATGATCTATCTGGTCACCATCTCCGCCTCTCTCCTCTGGTGGGGGGCGCTGTCCGACGCCTGGGGCCGGCGGGGGCTCTACAGCCTCGGCATGCTGCTGTTCGCGGCCGGCTCCCTGGCCTGTGCCCTGGCGGCCAGTATCGGCTGGCTCATCGCCGCCCGCTGGCTGCAGGCCCTGGGGGCGGCGATGATGATGGCCATCGGTCCGGCCATCATCGGTGAGACCTTCCCCAAGAACGAGACCGGCCGGGCCTTCGGTCTGATCGGCGTCGTCGTTTCCTGGGGGCTCATGACCGGGCCGGCCCTGGGCGGCTTTCTGGTGGAGCACTTCTCCTGGCGCGCCATCTTCCTGGTGACCGTGCCGGTGGGGCTGGTTTTTTCCCTGCTGGCCCGGGCCCAGCTGCCGGCACCGGTGCTCCGCCCGCACACCGGCGGCTTCGACTGGCGGGGCGCCTGCCTGTGGGGGAT
>JBFMBH010000188.1 GCA_040755095.1 Thermodesulfobacteriota bacterium | reverse complement strand
CGCGAGCCGGCAAAAAACGGCCTGGTCCATCCTCAGCCCCGCAGACGACGCATACCTCCGCCCAAACACCACCCCTGCGGCATTCCTCACCGGCCAATACTGCGGGGTTTCGGGTCGGCGGCAATACTGCAGTGGCTCGACCAGGGTGAGGCCTTCAAGGAGTCGCGAGACGAAAACGAGTGGCAGGCCCTCATTGAGGTCTGAAGTCCCAGTTCGCATTCGACCCCGAGAATCATGGCCTGCTGGCCGGCAGCACCCGGTTGGCGGAGCACGCCGGGCCGTGGAAGGCTGTCTGGGAGCGCTTCCGTGATGCCCCCCAGCGCTATCCGGGCATTCGTTTGTTGCTGCAACGGTGCAAGCCACCGATGTTTGGCCTCTTCGACGACGCCACCACTGTCGACGGCTGGCCGCAGTGGAACGAAGCCCAGGAGACCGTCCTGCGCCACGGTCTGCTGGCCCTCGACCGTCTCCCTGCCCACGAAGCGCGGACCAAAGTACTGGAGTTGGAGGCGATTCACGGTTCACGTCGGCGTTTGGTGTGGGCCGAGCTTGGCGAGGCGCCCCTGGTCTGCGGGCTGGAGCACCTGGCGGTGCTGGCCGAGACCACCCGCCAGAGCTTGGCGGCGGGAGCTCTGACGGATTTGGCGGCCGGATATCGCAGCCAGGGCTGGAGGGCCGACGATGCCCTTCTCCGGGCCCTGGGTCACATCGAGACCACCCAGGACTTCAAGGCGGTGGCCGTGGCCATCCGGGCGATCTACCTGCCGTGGGCCGAAGAGTCCGCCCGCTATTTGCAAGATCTCTGGAAGAAGCAAGGGCCGAAAGCCGCCCATGGCAACGACCGGGGCGGCGGCAGTCCGGAATGCGTGCTGTTTGTGGACGGCTTGCGATTCGACTGTGCCAAAAGGCTCGTCTCGTTGCTGAAGCGGGGTGGCTTTGCCATCGAGGAGCGGGAGAGATGGGCAGCGCTGCCAACGGTGACCGGCACCGGGAAACCAGCCGTGGCACCGCTGGTCAAGGAAAACGCCATCGCCGAGGAGCCGGGGGTGTACAACTTCGATCCGTTGACCCCCTATCAATTGAGGAAGGCCCTGGAGCAGAACGGCTGGACCATCCTGGACCGGAAAGCCTCCGTACCGGCCATGACCGCTGTTGACCCGCCGCGCCTCTGGGTCGAATGCGGCGACCTGGACCACGAGGGTCATGACCGGGGCTGGAGGCTCGCCCGCCAGGTGGACGTCCTGTTGGCGGAGGTGCACGAACGGATCGCGGCCCTGGTAGCGGCCGGCTGGAAGCGGGTGCGCATCGTGACCGACCATGGGTGGCTGCTGTTGCCAGGCGGCTTGCCGAAGGTCGATCTGCCGGCCAGCGTGGTCGAAAGCAAGTGGGGGCGCTGTGCGGCCATCAAGCCTGGCGCATCCACCGACGCCCAGGAGTTTCCGTGGCACTGGAATTCGCATCAGCATGTTGCCCTGGCCGACGGCGCCGGTTGCTTCCGCAAAGGGGAGGAATACGCCCATGGCGGGATCAGCCTCCAGGAGTGTCTGACCCTGGAGTTGACCGTCACCGGCGCCAAGGCGAGCGCCGGCGGCCAGGTTATCTTGACCGATGTCGTCTGGAGGGGGCTTCGCTGCACGGTGGGAGTGGAGGGAGATTGCGCCGGCCTTGCTCTGGATATCCGTACCCGGCCGGGCAACCCCGACTCCAGCGTGGTGTTCGGCTTGAAGCCGCTCAAGGAGAATGGCACCGCCTCCGTGGTCGTTGCGGACGAGGACCTTGAAGGGCGCGATGCCGTCGTGGTGTTGATCGACAAGAACGGTGGCTTGGTGGCCCAGCTCGTTACGGTGATTGGGGGAGGGAGGTCATGATCGAGCTCGACCGGATCGATAGGCAGGCGGCCTCGTCGCTGGAAGGATATCTCGTCCGCAAGGACCTGGTCCGGACCTTCAGCCGGCAGTTTCCGGTGCCGACCTACGTGGTGGAATTCCTCCTGGGCCGCTACTGCGCCAGCACCGACCAGGACGAGATCGAAGAGGGGCTGGAGATCGTCCGGCGCCAGTTGGCCGACCGTACCGTCAAGGCCGGGGAGGAGGAGCTGTTCAAGTCCCGCGCCCGGGAAAAGGGCGAGGTCAAGGTCATCGATCTCATCACCGTCCGCCTCGACGCCAGGACCGACTCCTACCTCGCCACCATCCCCAGCCTGCAACTGAAGGACGCACGGATCGAGGCCGAACTGGTCAGCCGGCATGAGCGGATGCTGACCGGCGGTTTCTACGCCGAGATCACTCTCGACTACGACGCGGTCATCGCCCAGGAACGAGGGGGGCGACCCTTCGGGGTGCGAGCCCTGCGGGAAATCCAGCTCTCCAGGCGGGATGTTCTCGATGTCCTGGCGGCGGCCCGAAGCCACTTCCACACCGAGGAGTGGAAGTGTTTCCTGCTCCGGTCAATCGGCATCGAGCCGGGCAGCCTCTCCGAACGGCAGAAGAACGCCCTGCTGCTGCGCATGGTCCCCTTTGTCGAGCGCAACTACAACCTGGTGGAACTGGGTCCGCGGGGAACCGGCAAGAGCCATCTGTTCCAGCAGGTTTCACCCTACGCTCACCTGATCTCGGGCGGGAAGGCCACCGTGGCCCGGATGTTCGTCCACATGGGAACGGGGCAGCGGGGTCTGGTCTGCCAGTACGACGTCGTCTGTTTCGACGAGGTCTCCGGCATCTCCTTCGATCAGAAGGACGGCGTGAACATCATGAAGGGCTACATGGAGTCCGGGGAGTTCAGCCGCGGCAAGGAGAGCATCCGCGCCGACGGCAGTATCGTCATGGTCGGGAATTTCGACGTGGATGTCGAGCACCAGCAACGGATCGGCCATCTCCTTGGCCCCATGCCCCCTGAGATGCGCGACGATACCGCCTTCATGGACCGCGTCCATGCCTACCTGCCGGGCTGGGACGTGCCGAAGATCAGCAAGGATCTGCTGACCGACCACTTCGGCCTAGTGAGCGATTTCCTCTCCGAATGCTGGAGCCGGCTTCGCAGCCAGAGCCGGGTGGGGCAGCTCCAGGGCCGGGTCTTCTTCGGCGGGGCGCTTTCCGGCCGCGACACCAATGCCGTCAACAAGACGGTCAGCGGCCTTCTGAAGCTGCTTTATCCCGGCAGCGGGGATAATGTCCCGGAGGAAGATCTGGAATGGGCGGTGCGAATCGCCATGGAGGCGCGACGCCGGGTGAAGGAGCAGCAGAAGCGCATCGGCGCGGCCGAGTTCCGGAACACCCATTTCAGCTATGTGGTCGGCGCGGACGGCGTCGAGAAATTCGTCTCCACCCCCGAGCTGCAGGGCGAAAACAGTATCGGTGGCGATCCCCTTGAGCCTGGCCAGGTCTGGACCATCAGCCCCGGCGGCATGGACGAGCATCCCGGCCTCTACCGCATCGAGATCAACGAAGGCCCAGGCTCCGGGCTGAAGATCCTCAACAAGCCGGTGCCGCCCGCCTTCCGCGAGAGCATGGGCTGCGCGGAGCAGAACCTCTATGCCCGCTCAGCGCACCTGGTGGGTGACAAGGACCCCCGGCACCACGAGTTCACCGCTCAGCTCCGGGCCTTTGACGTCGCAAAATCCGGTGCCAAGGTGGGGGTGGCGGCCCTGGTCGCCCTGTGCACCTCGCTCCTCAAGAAGAGCGTGCGAGGCGGCCTCGTCATCGTCGGCGAGATCAACCTTGGCGGCTCCATCGAACCGATCCACCACCCGGTGACGATAGCCGAGATCGCTGTCGAGAAGGGCGCCACCGCACTTCTCATGCCGGTTGCCTGCCGCCGGCAGCTCTTGGACCTTTCGGACGATATGGCCACGAAGATCGACATCCAGTTCTACTCGGATGCGCGGGACGCCCTGTTGAAGACGATGGTTGAGTAGAATGTCTCTTCCCTGGCTCCAGCGCCTTACAGGCGCCTGAAGCGGACTCTCGACGCACTCGTGAAGACCGGCGAGGTTTTGTGGGAAGGAAAGACGCACGCCCGCAGGTCCTGGCTGGCCCCATGACTGGACCTGCACCGCAAATTTCCGAAGGGTGACCACAGGTCACGGGGGCAGGGGTAGCGCTCACCGCACCTCCACCGCCACCGTATCCACCTGGGCTTCGCCGCCGCTGACCACGGCAAAATGGAAGAAGGAGCTGCCGGCGGGCAGGGTGTCCTGGAAGATGGTGGTGGTGGCCACGTCCAGCAGGGGGTAGCGGAGCAGCCGCCTGAAGCCGGAGCGCCAGGCGCCGGACAGGACCAGGGAGGACAGGGGGCTGGCCGGCGTCTGGCGGACGATGTACCAGTCGGCGGTCTGGCCGGCGCCATCGTTGGCCGCCAGGACGACGGTCACCGCCACCGGGCTGCCCGCCCCCACGGCCAGTGGTCCGTCCTGGCCATTGGCCTTGACGTCCGGCTGCGGAGGCTGGGCGATGCCGGGCCGGAAGGCGGCGACGATGGTGCGGGTGCTGTTGATGGTGCGGGCGTTGTCTGCGGCATCCGACCGGCCGGCAGCGACGCCGGTGGCATAGCCGCGGTAGGAGATGTTGGGATTGGAGAAGTACGGGATGCCCGGCGTATCGTAGCTCATGACCGTGGCCAGGATGCCGGGGACGTCGTAGCCGTAGGAGTAGGCATAGGCCCCCCCCGACCCAGAGGCGTGGTCCCGGTCGTGGGCGCAGCCCAGGTTGTGGCCCAGTTCGTGGGCCAGGGAGGTCTCCAGGCAGTAGTAGCCGGTGCCCTCGCTCTGCAGCCGCACCTCGACGACGCTGAACGCCAAGGTCGCGAACTGGGCGCCCAGCCACTCCGGGGTCATGATCCAGCCGTAGCCGCAGCCGCCGCTGCCGGCATAGACCCGGAGGAGGCTCACCAGGTCGGCGCCGTAGGTGTTGCGGAGGGTGGCGGCGGTGCTGTCGTCGGTGAGGGCGTCCAGGGCCGAGGCGCCGGCGATCCCTTCCCGGGCCGCGGCCAGGTCGTAGCGGGCGGTGCCGGCGAGCCGCAGGCGGGTGGCGATCTGGCTGTTCGTGTAGCAGGTGTTGGCCACATCCACCTGGTGCTGGATGACCGTCCCCAGGGTGCTGCCGTAGCGGCTGGCCATGGCCGGGGTGTAGAGGACCAGGAGGTCCAGCACCGAGCCGTCATCAACCGCGGCTGCCTGCCGCTGCCGGGCCGGCGGTGGGGGCTGGCCGGGGGGCAGCCGGGCATCGTCGGCAAACGGCGGCACCGCCCCGGGGTCCCGGGGCAGGGCCAGGTAGCCACCAGCCACCGGCTCCACGGCATAGGCCCTTTGGCCGAGAACCACTTGGCCCATAAGGATGCCGTCCACGGCGGTGAGAACAACGCTCGATCCCGCCTCGCCTTCCACGCTCCCGAACCAGGAGAAGTCCCCCTCCCCCCGCAGCACCAGCCGCTGCCGGCGACAGACCACCTGCCGCTCCGGCAGCGCGGCCCCCACCAGCACCGGCCCGTCAACCGCCCCCAGGAGACCCAGGTCCACCTGGACCGCCAGGGCAGACCGGTCATGGCCCATGGGCTGGCGGCCGGCGGCCGGCCGGATAGCCAGGGGCGCCCCGGCCTGGGCCAGCGGCGCCCAGACCGTCGCGATCAGCACCCACAACAAGACGCCGCTCTTCATGGCTCGGCTCATGGCTGTTCCTCCTGCCCGTCAGGGCTTCTGGCGGGCAGGCGGTCTGCCGGCCCTCTTCCGATTGTAGCCCCTTTGGCCGCCGGTGGCCAGACGACCGCCGGCCCTTTTCCTTGACGGTCCAGGTAGAGACCCAGGGCATTCTGGCCGACATGGTCCAGCTCCGGGTGCGCTGATCCCGCGCCCGGCCCCGGGGCGGCCGCCTGCTGG
>JBFMBH010000187.1 GCA_040755095.1 Thermodesulfobacteriota bacterium | reverse complement strand
AGTTCTTCTTGCCGGGGCCCGGATCCTCCACCACCTCGACCAGCCGGCCCAGGAAGTCCCTGGTCTCCTTCTTTTTCCGGAGATCGGCATCCTCGACAGTGGTGCTGAGGCCTTCGTAGGTGAAGGTGGTGGTCAGCCACCGGAAGCCGGTGCCGCCGGAGCTGTCGGTCCGGCTGACCGTGCTCGGCCGGCCGCGGTAGTCGAAGTAGGTGATGACCCGCGGGTAGGAGTTGGTGAGGGGGATGAGCAGCCCGTTCTGGTACCTGGCGGCGTACGGCCCCTCCACCTGGTACTGCCGCCCCATGCTGTCATAGCGCAGGCGGGTGGTGATGTATTTCGTCTCGGTATCGCCGGCCTCGGTGCCGATCCGTACCGCCAGGGTCGGCCGGCCAAGGCCGTCGAAGTACTGGCAGCTGTCCACGGTGCGGGAGGCATCCTCGGAGACCTTGGTGACGACATACGGCGGGAACTGATCGCCGTAGACCGTCTCCGTGGAGCCGCCGTCCGGGGTGTTCACGAACCGCACCCGGCCGAAGCCGTCGTACTGGAAATCCGTGCGGTTGCCGTTGGCATCCTTCTCCCACGAAGGCTTGCCATAGCGGTAGTCGATCTCCCCCCTTTCCACGAAGTGGCCGAGGGCGTTGGTGACCTTGACCGGATAGGTGTGGGTGGCGGCGTCGAAGTCCGTGGTCGTCGGATTGCCCCGGGCATCGATCACCCTGGTGACGTTGCCGTATTCGTAGCGGGGCTCGGTGTAGCGGTATTCGACCTTCGGGTTGGTGCCGCCTTCCAGCCACAGCTCGTCGAAGCGCTTGTTGCCGGTGCCGGTCTCGTAGGCGTGGGTGGTCTTCCGGAGCCAGGCGCTCGCGGTGGCCGGGTCCCTCAAGGGGTCGGTGGTGAGCACCTCCTCGGTGACGCGCCAGACCCAGTTGCCGTAGTTGGCATGCTTGCTGATCCTGGTGATCGAGCCGTCCCGGCCTGGAGCCACGTCCGTGGTGCGGCTGGCCAGAAGCCCCCCGTGCTTCAGGGGTTGGTAGCCGGGGAAGTACTTGCTCAGGTATGCGGGGATGGTGTCGAGGTCGTAGGTGTATTCCTCCAGGGTCTCCAGGAACTTGCCGGTGGCGTCGAAGGCCTGGCTGCGCTTCTCCTTGAGCTTGACGAAGACGGCGTCGCCGCTCACCTGCTTCTTGTCCCACACCAGCTCGATCCGGCTCATGGGGTTGGCCGAGCCGTCCGGCGCCCAGGTCTGGGTCAGGTAAGGCCTGCCTTTGAGATAGCTGTCGGCCTTGAGGGCAGGATTCCCCTCGTTGGCACAGGTCCAGGCGCCGGGGCGGGTCGCGGGGTCGCCCACGTAGAAGCAGGTGGAGACCTCCGTGCCATCGGGGTTCGTCTGCAGGGCGTGCTCGAAGCCCCGGTATTCGCGGTCCGCGGCGTCGAAATATCCTCCCTCGAAGGCGTAGCTGGTGGTCAGCAGATTGCCGTAGCCGTCGTCCAGGGTGACGGAGGCAACGGTCTGGGTGATGAAGGGCTGAAGGCGGTTCTGGAAGGCGGAGGAGGGCTGGTAACGGATGGTTGCGGTGCCACCGTGGGGACCGTGGACGGCGGACAGGAGGTCATTGGCGCCGCCTTCGATAGTATTGGCCAGCTGAACGACCTGGGAGTAGTCATCATAACGAATGATAACGTCGGATTTCCCATCACCATTAGGGTCTGCAGTACCTATGGGTGTGCCGTACAAGGCGGACTGCGTCATGGAGAGGGATCCATCGCCGTTGGCTGATAGTATCATGTGGACGTTACCATAATTGTAGTATCCAGCAGCCAGATCCGTCGAGCCGTCACCATTGAAGTCACCCGGTTGTACGCTCGTGAAGCCTGGCCCGGACCAGGCAAGAGCGAATTCACCATTTCCTTTTGATGAGTCGACTTGAGAGTTGATCATGCTGCTATTTACAAAAATATCATGAAGACCATCACCATTGAAGTCGCCAGATACAATCCAGTATTGGTCGGAGAACAGGCTGGAACTCCACGAGAAGGTTCCGTTTTGGTTGGCAAGATAGAGCTGCCATGCCCCACCTGACAAAACAATAAAGTCCATCCGGCCATCTCCGTTGTAGTCACCTATAGTATATCCTTGGCCGAATCCTATGGAGAACGCGTGTCGAAATGTTCCATCACCGTTAGAAAGGTAAATGGAGTCCTGGCTCGCGGTCGTGCCGAAACAGAGAATGTCATCAAGCCCATCACCGTTGAAATCACCTGCAATCTTCTTTGGTGAATAGGGAAGCCATGATGAAACATCGGAGAAGCTAACGCAATCACCTGAGGAAATCCTGGTCATCTCGTTTACTATCAGATCGGTATAGCCATCTCCATTGAAATCTCCTGTGATGAATGCGCCAGCATTTGGAACATTCCAATTAAAGAGCATGCGCTTCTCTCCAACGAGACTAAGCGTCCCATCGTCATTCGACTTCGCGATCTGATAGAAGATGAAATATTGGCGCTGCCCCGCTGGTCCCAGCTCCGAATAGGTGACCACAAGCAAGTCCGCTTTTCCGTCGCCATTGAAGTCCCCCGGATAGGAAGCAGGCAGAAGCCGTTCACGCCCTCCGGCGAACGGCACCCGAAGTCCTGCCCCCATGACCGCGTCCGCATTGTCAAACCAATCCAGGGCCAAGGCCGGCATGGCCGTCCCGTCCGCCCCAAACTCCTGCACGGCGTTCAGCACCGACCTCCCGGTGCTGGCGCTGGTCTCGTAGGTGAGGTCATACTCCCGGGTTTGGACGTCGTTGACCAGGACCCTGATCTTGTCCAGGCGATACGCGGTCTTCATCTCGAAGCGTGCGTGCCAGGAGACCATGGGGTCCGGGCGCTGGGCGGTTTCCAGGATGAACTTGACCGAATTGGTCGGGTCCAGCGCGGCGACGGTGCTGCCGTTCACTGTGCCGCCGGGGTGGCCGGTGTACTTGATCTCGCTCAGATACAGCGCGTTGTCCTTGCGGACGTAGGAGATGGTCATGTAGTTGCCGTTGGCGTCCTCGACCTTCTCCAGGTTCCACTTGAACACCTTCGAGGCGTCAGCAGGATCGAATTCCCGTGCCGCCGCCGAGGTGCCGAAGGAGTACTTCATGCCGTCCTTGGTGAGCTGCACGAAGCCGCCGTTTTGCCGGTAGTAGATCGAGAAGCCTCCCTCGATCTTCGCTCCGTAGAAGCCGGTGCCGAGGTCGGGCCTTTGCACCAGCTCGGACGCGGCGCCGTCCACCACCGCCACGTAGTCGTTGCGGCTGTAGTCCAGCCCCTTTTTGGTTGAGCGCTGGATGGATCCCATGTCGAGGCTCCAGCCCACCCCCAGCCAGCCGTTGCGCGCGCTGCTGTTGTAGACCAGGGCCAGGTTGGGGGCGATGCCGCCTCGGCCTGGGGGCACGGTGATGGGCACGCGGTACGTCAGGGCGCCGGTGTTGGGCATGACCTGGGGCGGCGCCAGCATCGGTGTCGCAGCAGCACCGGCCTCGGCCCCGGTGGTGGCAGCTGCCGTGGCAGTGGCCGGTGAGGATGGGGAGTCGGTGTCCTTCAGGGCCTCGTCCTGGACTGCCTCACGGTCCGGCAGCTCCAGTCCGGCGGTGGGCCTCTCCGGGGGACCGGTCTTGCCGGACCCGTCCGCGGGCTTGGTGGTGGTTCCGGTGGCCGGGGTGCCAAGGATCGGGTCGCCGCCGGCATCCCACGGCGTCAGGGCATGCCAGGGGGCGGCAGCGTCAGGCGCAGGTGCGGTGGTCTGGGGGAGCTGGGGCTCACGGGCCGGGGCGGCCAGGCCGAACGCCGGCAGGAGGGTGGCCAGGAGCACGGCCAGAAGGGCAATGGTCAACCACGGCCGGGCAGTTGGCGGCTGAGGGCGCATGAGGAACACTCCTTGATCGGGTCCGGTTGCTCCGGGCAGGTGATCGGATTCGGCCCCTTGCGTGGGGCTGCCGGTGGATACCTGGCGTGATTACCCTGTCGATGCTGGGCTTGTCAAGCGTGAAGAATAGCGGTTATCGCTATCAGTTAGCGGAGCGGTGAGGCAGTTGGTGGGGCGCTGCCGCGCTGGGCGGTGGATGCCCTGGCTGCCAGCCCCGCTCTCCCTCCTTGCTTTCCCTCGCCCGTTTGGGATAGTCTTGACCATCGCCTCCCTGGATTCCGGATTCTTGTACGATGCTGTTGGCTTTTCCGGAAAGTCTTCCGGATTTCCGTCCGGGCCGCCAGGGGGCAAATCTCCCTTTTTATTGCCAGATCAACTGGTTGCAAAGGCAGGCCCTCGGGGCGTCGGGGTCTGTTTTTTGCAATACGCTCACTGAAGGGCTTGCTGCCCGCGGCTGCCAGGGGGTGCCGGCGGCCGGGGTGGGGAAGGGCTGGATCGGTCTATTGGCTGCCGGGCGAGGATGCCGCCGGCGAGGGCTTGTCCATTCTGGGAGGGCAGGGTCATGACAGGGAAGGACAGTGGTGTGCGGCTGGGCAAGGGGTGTCTGGGCGGGCGACTCGGCCGGGGATATCGGGGTTGCCGGCAGCACTGGGTCTGGCTGGCGGTCTTTCTGGTGCTGGCCCTGCCGGCCTCGGCCCTGGCCAACTTCCTGGTGGCGGTGGACGACTCCAGCCGCCTGTACTACGCCAAGAGCAACGGGGACGGCACCTTCGCCGACTACCGGGTGCTGGACTCCCTGGGCGGTCTCTACTGCCGGGCGGTGGCCATCAACGACTTCGATGGCGACGGCGATCTCGATATCATCGCCGGCCGGGGCATGGGCGACCCCATCTTCTTCTACCTGTTCACCAACAACGGCAGCGACCAGTTCACCAAGGTCGGCCAGGTGGGCTCCATGACCGGCGCCAACACCTGGGCCATGGACCTGGCCACCGGCGACTTCAACAACGACGACCACGCCGATTTCCTGGCCAACACCAACAACTCCTACACCAGCATCTTCCTGGGGGACGGCGCCGGCGGCTTCAGCCGCATCGACTGGAACCTGCGCTACTATGGCCGGGGCATGGATGCCGCCGACTTCAACGGCGACGGCTTTCTCGATTTCGCCCGGGCCGAGTACTGGACCGGCGACGTCTACATCTGGCCCGGCAACGGCGACGGCACCTTCGGGACCCTGGTCGGCGTGGGTGATGTGGGCGACGATCCGTATGGCCTCGCGGCCGGTGACTTCAACAACGACGGCCTGGCCGACATCATCGTCAACTCCGGTGGCGCCGGGGACATCACCTTCTTTGCCGGCAACGGCGACCTCACCTTTGCCGGTGGCGTGGCGGTGCCCAGCCTGGACTTCAACGACCATGCCGCCTTCGACGCCTTTGATTTCAACGGCGACGGCAACCTGGACATCGTGGCCGATCCCCACGCTGCCCGCCAGGTGCGCTTCTATCCCGGCAATGGCGACGGCACCTTCGGCGCGCCGGTGACCATCGGCGCCACCTCGGACAATACCCTGGGCATCAGCGCGCCGCCCAGCCCGCCCCTGGCCGGCACCCCGGTAGCGGCCTGCACCCCGGCCAGCCAGACCATCGTGGCCGGTGGCACCGCCAGCTTCGACGGCTCGGCCTCGGCCGATCCCGGGGGCGCCATCGCCTCCTGGCTGTGGGACTTCGGGGACGGCACCACCCAGGCCGGCAGCGGCGCCAATGTGGGCACCGCCGACCATGTCTACGCCACCGAGGGCGTCTACGTGATGCGCCTTACGGTCACTGACAGCGACGGCATCACCGATGGCACGTCCAACACGGTCCTGGTCACCGAGGGCGCCCCCACGGTGGACACCACTCCCCAGGCCTTCGGTGAGGCCCAGGCCGATTACGGCGTCTGGTCCCTGACCCTGGATGCGGCCAACTATGCGGCAGATGCCGAAGGGCTGGTCGCCCAGGCCTGGCAGCTGGACGACAGCTGGGCCGAGGATTTCGAAGACGGGGCCGACCAGGGCTGGAGCCGCTATGGCGGCGTCTGGCAGGTGACCGACGTCGATCCCCTTACCGGCACCTACTCGTACCTGCAGACCAGCTATGACGACCGCACCTGGAACCTCTTCGGCCGGCGCTTCGACAATGACCTGACCATCGAGGCGGATCTGCGGCCGGTGAGCGGCGGCGGCCAGGAGACGATCCTCTTGTACCGGGCGATGAACGAGAAGAACCTCTATGAGCTCATTGTGCGCGGCCGGGGACTGAACGACGTCC
>JBFMBH010000186.1 GCA_040755095.1 Thermodesulfobacteriota bacterium | reverse complement strand
AGAACGGCGTCTCGCGGGCGCGAGGTGCATAGCGCGAATGTGGTCGTTGTCCGGCTGATCCGAAAAAAAATGTCGGCCGCGCCCTCCCGAGGACCGTCGGCCGGCGTCTGCTTATCGAATATCCAGCCAAGCGCCCGGGGATTGTCATGATCACCTGTTGCGCAGTTGTCCCGAATGCCGGTATCATGTCGGCCGCGACCAGGACTGGGCCGTCGTGGTGCAGTCTGTGCTCACCGGAGGCCCATGTCGTATCGCCCTCCTTGCCGAGGGTTATTGCCGACCGTCCGGGGGGGGGAGCGATCATGATCCGCAAGGCCCGCATCGAGGATGTCCGTCCCATCCACGCCCTCCTCAACCGCTTCGCTGATCGGGGCCTCTTGCTGGGCCGCTCGCTGTCCTCCCTCTATGACCAGATCCGGGACTTCCATGTCGCGGTGGAAGAAGAAGGGGCAGGGGAGCGACTGATCGGCGTGTGCGCCCTCCACTTCTGCTGGGAGGATCTGGCCGAGGTCCGCTCCCTGGCGGTGACCGAGGACCGCCACGGCCAGGGCATCGGCCGGCAGCTGGTCACCGCCATCCTGGCCGAGGCCTTGACCTTCGGCATCCACCGGGTCTTCACCCTGACCTATCAGCCCGGCTTCTTCCGCAAGCTGGGCTTCCGAGACATCGACAAGAAGGAGCTGCCCCACAAGGTCTGGAGCGACTGCATCCAGTGCCCGAAATTCCCCGACTGCACCGAGGAGGCGCTGCTCTGGGAATGGGGAGCCACGAAGGAATCGCCATGATTGGACGTGTCCTGACCAGGGTTTTTGGCAGCAAAAACGAGCGCTATCTCAAGAGCCTGCGGCCGGTGGTCGACCGGATCAACGCCCTGGAGGCCGAGGTCAAGCCCCTGTCCGATGAGGACCTGGCCGGCCGCACCGTCTTGCTCCGGGAAAGGCTCAGCCAGGGCGAGTCCCTGGACAGCCTGCTGCCCGAGGCCTTCGCCACGGTGCGCGAGGCGGCCTGGCGGGTCCTGGGCCAGCGGCCTTACGACGTTCAGCTCATCGGCGGCATCGTTCTCCATCAGGGCAGGATCGCCGAGATGAAGACCGGCGAGGGCAAGACCCTGGTCGCCACCCTGCCGGTCTATCTCAACGCCCTCACCGGCCGCGGCGTGCACGTGGTCACGGTCAACGACTACCTGGCCCGCCGGGACTCCACCTGGATGGGCGGCATCTACCAGGCCTTAGGCATGAGCGTCGGGGTGATCGTCCACGGCCTGGACGACGCGGCCCGCCGAGCCGCCTACCACGCCGACATCACCTACGGCACCAACAACGAGTTCGGCTTCGACTACCTCCGGGACAACATGAAGTTCGACCGCCGGGACTTCTGCCAGCGGGAGTTCCACTACGCCATCGTCGACGAGGTGGACAGCATCCTCATCGACGAGGCCCGCACCCCGCTCATCATCTCCGGCCCGGCGGAGATGTCCACCGAGCTCTACCACAAGGTCAACGCCATCATCCCGCGCATGAAGAAGGAGGTGCAGTACACGGTGGATGAGAAGGCCCGCTCGGTGTCCATGACCGAGGAGGGCGTGGCCCGGGCCGAGGAGCTCCTGGGCGTGGACAACCTCTACGATCCCAAGAACATCGAGTGGCTGCACCACGTCAACCAGGCCCTGAAGGCCCATGTCCTCTTCCAGAAGGATGTGGACTATATCGTGAACGACGGCCAGGTGGTGATCGTGGACGAGTTCACCGGCCGGACCATGCCGGGCCGCCGGTACAGCGACGGCCTCCACCAGGCCCTGGAGGCCAAGGAGGGGGTGAAGGTCGAAAACGAGAACCAGACGCTCGCCTCCATCACCTTCCAGAACTACTTCCGGATGTACGACAAGCTGGCGGGCATGACCGGCACCGCCGACACCGAGGCGGCCGAGTTCAAGAAGATCTACAACCTGGACGTGGCGGTGATCCCCACCCATCAGACCATGATTCGCAAGGATTACGCCGACGTGGTCTACAAGACCGAGGCCGCCAAGTTCCGGGCCGTGGTCCGGGAGATCACCGAGCTGCATGCCAAGGGCCAGCCGGTTCTGGTGGGCACCATCTCCATCGAGAAGTCCGAGCGGATCTCGGCCATGCTGAAGAAGGAGGGCATCCCGCATGCCGTGCTCAACGCCAAGCACCACGAGCAGGAGGCCCAGATCATCGCCGAGGCCGGACAAGCCGGCCGGGTGACCATTGCCACCAACATGGCGGGCCGGGGCACCGACATCAAGCTGGGGGAAGGGGTGCCGGATCTGGGAGGGCTCCACATCCTGGGCACCGAGCGCCACGAGTCCCGGCGCATCGACAACCAGCTGCGGGGCCGCTCCGGCCGCCAGGGCGACCCGGGCTCTTCCCGGTTCTATCTCTCCTTGCAGGACGATCTTCTGCGGATCTTCGGCTCGGACCGCATCTCCGGCATCATGGACCGCCTGGGGATGGAAGAGGACGAGCCCATCGAGCACAACCTCATCAGCCGGGCGATCGAGAACGCCCAGCGCAAGGTGGAGGCCCACAACTTCGACATCCGCAAGCACCTCCTGGAATACGACGATGTCATGAACAAGCAGCGGGAGGTGATCTACCGCCAGCGGCGGGAGGCCCTCTCCGGCCAGGACCTGAAAGACGTCATCACCGAGATGCTGGTGGACCTGGCCAGCGAGGCGGTGGCGGAGACCGTGGACTCCAGGAAGGCGCCGGCCGAGTGGGACTGGGCGGCCCTCCTGGACCGGATTCAGGGCATCTTCGGGGTGCAGCTGGCCTTCTCCGAGGAGGAGCGGCAGGATCTGGACGTCGCCGGTCTCAAGGAGCGGGTGCAGGCCCTGCTGGCTGGGGCCTACCAGGCCAAGGAGGAGGCCGTCGGCTCCCCCACCATGCGCCATCTGGAGCGGGTGGTGCTCCTCCAGATCGTCGATGGCCTGTGGAAGGAGCACCTCCTGCGCATGGATCATCTCAAGGAGGGCATCGGCCTCCGGGGCTATGGCCAGAAGAACCCCCTGGACGAGTACAAGAAGGAGGGGTTCAACATGTTCATGGACATGATCGCCATGGTGAAGCACAACACCCTGGCGACCCTGTTCCGCATCCAGCTGGCCTCGGAAAGCGAGGTCGACGAGATGGCCGAGGAGGAGCGGCGCAAAAGGGCCCTGCGCCTGAACCGGCCCGCCGCCGGCGCCGAGCACCAGCCCCAGCGCCGGGGTGGTGACAAGGTCGGCCGCAACTCCCCCTGCCCCTGCGGCTCCGGCAAGAAGTTCAAAAAATGCCACGGGAGGGGCAGCTGATGCAGGTGGCAGGGTTTCAAGCCGCGGCGGTCCAGGCAGGGATCCGCTACCAGGGCCGGCTGGATCTGGGGCTCATCGTGGCCGAAGGCCCGGCCACCGTGGCCGGGGTCTTCACCACCAACCTGGTCAAGGCTGCACCAGTGCTCCTCGGTCAGGAGCGGGTGGCCAAGGGGCAGGCCCAGGCGATCCTGGTCAACAGCGGCTGCGCCAATGCCTGCACCGGCACGGCCGGCATGGCGGCGGCCCGGGCGGCGGCCGCCGCGGTGGCCCGCTCCCTGGGCATCGCCGAGGAGCTGGTGCTGCCGTGCTCCACCGGCGTCATCGGCGAGCCCCTGCCGGTGGAGCGCATCGAGGCCGCGGTGCCGGATCTCGTCCGGGACTTGGCCGCAGACGGCCTGCCGGCCGTGGCCCGGGCGATGATGACCACCGACACCCGGCCCAAGACCGCCAGCCGCACCGGCCTGGTGGCCGGCCGGCCGGTGACCGTGGCCGGCCTGGCCAAGGGCGCCGGCATGATCATGCCCAACATGGCCACCATGCTCTCCTTCCTGCTGACCGACGCGGCCCTGGAGGCCACGGCCCTGCAGGAGGCGCTGCGCCAGGCGGTGGCCGAATCCTTCAACGCCATCACCATCGATGGCGACACCTCCACCAACGACACCGTGCTCCTCCTGGCCTCGGGCCGGGCCGGCCACCCTCCCCTCACCCCGGCCGACCGCGACGGGCCCGCCGCCTTCACCGCTCTCCTGTCCGACCTGTGCCAGGACCTGGCCGGCCAGATCGTGGCCGATGGCGAAGGGGTCACCAAGGAGGTGACGATCCGGGTGCGGGGCGCCCGCACCCGGCAGGAGGCGGAGCAGGCCGGCCGCACCATCGCCAACTCCGCCCTGGTCAAGACCGCCTTCTTCGGCGCCGACGCCAACTGGGGCCGGATTCTGGCCGCGGCCGGCCGCTCCGGCGCGTGGCTCGATCCCCGCCGGGTGGCCATCGCCATCGACGGCGTCCTGCTGGTGCGAGACGGACTGGCCGTGGGCCAGGAGGCCGAGGCCGCCGCCACCGCTATCCTCAAAGGCCGCTCCTTCACGGTCACCGTGGATCTGGGCGCCGGCCCGGCGGAGTTTGCCATCCGCACCTGCGACCTGTCCATCGACTACGTCAAGATCAACGCCGACTACCGCTCGTAGCCGCGTCTCCTCCCCCGCCGCCCGGGCCCCGGCTTTCGGCCTGGGCGGCACCGCAGCACCGCCCGCCCCGCCGGCCCCGTGCCGGACGGCCTCTGGCCCTGCCTTGACTTCCACCCGGGCGTCATACGGCGCCTTTTCGTTTGCCTTGCACCGGCGTTTTCCGGTATCACCAGAACAGAGTCCAGGACATCCCTCTGGCCACCGGCCAGCGGCGTCTGTGCCGCGGCCGGGGAAGAAGCCCACACGAGCCTGCCAACGGGACGAGCGGTGACTGCCCACCGGAACGAAGGCGAGCGCTGGTTCGAGGCCCTCACCGAGATGGCGCCGGTTGGTCTCTTCCGGACCGATGCGGCTGGCCGCTACCTCTACGTCAACCGCCGCTGGTGCGCGATGGCCGGCCTGTCCGCCCAGGAGGCGCGGGGGGACGGCTGGCTCGCCGCCCTGGTGCCGGAAGATCGAGCGCGGGTGGCCGCGGCCTGGCAGGAGGCGACCCTGCACGGCCGGTCTTTCCAGGCCGAATTCCGGCTCCGGGCGGCCGGGAAGGCCGCGACCCGGGTGCAGGCGGTGGCCACGCCCCTGTCCACCGCCGCCGGCGGGCTCAACGGCTATGTGGGCTCCCTCACCGGTGGCCCGGCCTTGCGCCGGGCAGGCGAGGGCGGGCAAGCCGGCGAGGAGCAGCTGCGGGCGATCATTGCCCAGATGCCGGTGATCCTGGACGCCTTCGACGCCAACGGCATCCTCTGCGCCTGGAACCAGGAGGGAGAACGAGTGACCGGCTACACCGCCGAGGAGCTGGTCGGCAATCCCCAGGCCATGGAGATCCTCTACCCCGATGCCGACTACCGCAACGCGATGATGGCAGCCTGGAAGGAACGGGGCGACGACTACTACGACTGGGAGTGGGATCTCACCGCCAAGGACGGAACCGTGAAGACCATCGCCTGGTCCAACATCTCCAGCCGCGTCCCCATCCCCGGCTGGTCCACCTGGGGCGTGGGGGTAGAGACCACGGCCCGGCGACAGGCGGAGCGGGCGCTCCAGGAGCGGGTCAAGGAGCTGTCCTGCCTGTATGCCCTCTCCCAACTGATCGCCCGGCGGGCGGGCACCCTGGAGCTGCTGTTCCAGGAGGCGGCGGCGCTCCTGCCCGGTGCCTTCCAGGAGCCGGGGGCGACCAGCGTCCGGATCGTCTTCCCGGATCGGATCTTCCAGAGCGTGCCCTTCCAGGAGACCCCGTGGCGGCTGTCGAGCGCCATCATCCTGCAACACGAAGAGGTGGGCCACGTGGAGGTCTTTGTCGACGCCAGCGGCGGCTCGCCGGAGACAAAGCCGTTTCTCCCCGAGGAGGGCCAGCTCCTGGACGAGGTCGCCTCCCGTCTGGCCGAGGCCGTGGAGCATGCCCGGGCCCGCCACGACGAGGCGCTGCTGCAGGAGCTGGGGGCCAAGACCCAGGAGCTGGAGCGGTTTGCCCACACCATCTCCCACGATCTCAGGACGCCTCTCACCATCATTGGCGGCTTTGCCCGGCGGGTCCAGGTCCTGCTGGCGCGGGGCGAGCTGGCCAAGGCCGCCGAGCATCTGGACCGGGTCATGGCCATGGCCCGCCAGATGGAGCAGCGGCTGCTGGACCTCCTGGAGCTGGCCAGACAGGGCCACATCGTCCGGCCGGCGGTGCCGGTTCCCTTCGCCGACCTGGTCCACGAGGTGGTGACTGCCCTGAGCGACCGG
>JBFMBH010000185.1 GCA_040755095.1 Thermodesulfobacteriota bacterium | reverse complement strand
CCAAGAATGCCTTGGGACGGCACCTGCCGTTCATGGAACGACCTGCAAGATTCTTGAGCAGGTATGGCACATGGCCGCACCGTAACCCCTTGATATTACAGAACCCAACTGACATTTGGATTCATAGCCTTCAACGTATGACTCTTTCATTCACTACACCTCGCCGGTTTGAACCGGCGCACGGAGGTTCGGCCATGAAGAGGATGACCCAGGCCGATTTCGAGGGGTTCAGCAGGTGCGTGGTGGATGCGATTGGCTCGATTCCCCGTGACGAGGAATCCCTGCTCCGGCTGGCCTGCAGCCTCCTGGATGCGGAGATCGGGGTGCTCATCGAAAGGCGCGTCGACGGCGGCACCACCCGGGAGACGATCCGGCGCATCTGGCCTGCCGGCGGGGCAGGCCAGGTGGAAGCCGAGGATCTCTGCGGCTGGTACCGCGATTCCCTCGGGCAGCGGGACGCGGACGGTTTCACCCGGGAGGCCCCGATCCGACTGGGCGACCGGCAGTACCCGGATGCCCTGGTGGCCTTCGGGCAGATCACGGCAGAACATCCGGCGCACGCCCGGGAGCTGGTCCTGATCCAGAAGGACTCAGCCGAATTCCGGTACTGCTCCTACCATTGTTGGGCAGCCAGCCAGCTCCTGCGGCGGTTCGAGTCTGACCTCGTGGCCGCGGTCTGCCAGGCGACCGACCGGGCGTGGAAGACGCTCTCCGAGTCCTTCGTCAAGGACGTGCTCCCCCATGAGCATTGGCAAGACCTGGAGGCTCGCCTCCCAGACGTCTCCCAGGACGACTCTGGAAGGTGTTACGCCGCCGTCTGGATCGGCTACCAGCAACGGAAAAGGGCCATGGGGGCCGAGCCGGCGGCGGGATGGGATGATGCCGTCAAGGCATCGGCTGTCTGGAAGCCTCCATACCGCCAAGTCAGGGCCTTCGTGACCGGGCAAGGAGCCGGCAGCGGCCTGGAGACCATCTGGGCCTTGGCTGACCTCATCTTCGAGGGAGAGCCGAGCAGCCCCAGGCCCACCCACCACGTTCAGCTCGCCCTGGTCTTCCTGGAGCATGGCTGGCAACGGCTCCGGTGGTGGGCCGAGGAGCGGGGCGAGTATCCCACGCCCACTGCCGGCGGGGGGCAAGCGGCTGCCTCACCGGCCATGACGATGGAGAAGGCCAAGGCCTGGACAAGATGCCTTCTGCCGCTGACCAGGGCGCTGGCCATCGAGGGGCTTGCGACGGTTGACCCTTCCCTTCCTGGAGGCAGCCCCACGGCAGGCGTCCGGATCGACAAGAATTTCCGCTGGCTGTACCTGGCTGCCGAGATCGCGAAGCCGGACTCCAGTCTCGAGCAGATGTACCTGGACGGCGAGCAGACGAAGGGGCATCGCACCCCCTCACGGGAGCTTGATCGCCAGTTCCTGATCAACCTCTCCCGCTTCATGCTCGGTGTGGTGGGCCGTCTCCAGACCAGGTGCGGCATGCGCTGGCACGGGACACCCTCCATGCCCCGGGCGATCAGCCCCCGCGAAGAGCTGGACGGCCTAGTGTACATGGTGGACCGGTACGCCCATGTGGAGCTGGAGGTGGACGAGCAGCTCGCCATCCGTCACCATCTGGCGCGGCAGGTCCGGGCAGAGGTCGGCCACTATCTAAAGAGCAGCCATTACCGCGATCACCTGCTGCACGTTATCGATGTCTTTCTCCTGGGCCTCCTGCTTCTCAACACCCGCCTGTCCTGGATCAAGTCGACCCTGCTCCCCCTGGCCGATCATCTGGCCAAGCTGACTCCCAGAAAAGGCTGTGGCCTCAGTGCCGCCGATGTGCTCCGGAACTGGGCCATCGCCAGCCTCTTCCACGACATCGGCTACCAGCTCGGGCAAGGTCGGGACGTGTCGCGGGACAACGCGACCTGGCGGCAGTACTTCCTGATCCCCGGTCGGCCGTTCCGCATCGATTCACCTGAGGTGCACGGCACCTGGCTCACCCCTGAAGACCAGCTCACCTTTGGGCGGGCGTTGAGCAGGCAAATCGCCGCGGCGGTCGGCGGTGGCCCGGATGACGTTCTTGCGGATCCCAGCGAAGAACGCCTGCGGGATCACGGGGTGCTGAGCGCTCTGCGGGTGGGGCAGATCCTGGGTCTGCCCTGGGACGGCGAGGAGAGCCCTGATCGGCTGGCACGCTGCCAGGAGGGGCTGTATGCCATGGCCTGCCACAATCTGTCTGGGATCAGGCTCTCCCTGGAGGATCATCCGCTGGCCTGCCTGCTCCGTCTTTGCGACGAGATGCAGGATTGGGGACGTTGCCGCGTCGACCTGGAGAAGGTGACGAAGCAACTCTATCTGGGCCTCCAGGGGAGCGAGACCGGCAGCTTCCCGGCCTTCGAGATGGTACGAGCCATCGAAACCAATATCCTGGTCAGGCCGGTGGCAGACCCGGAATCCCGCATGCCGGTGGCGACCGAACTGATCCTCGTTCCGGATCTCGCGGAGTTGCCCCTTCTCCGGTTCACGATCCTTTACGAGGATCCGGAAAAAGCCTCCTTTGACGCGGCCATGACGCTCCTGACCAAGGCCTTCAACCTGCAACGGCTCGACTTCCATCTCCGCCAGGAGCCACAGCGCTGCTTTGGCTGCATGTTGACCCTCCAGTTCCCCAAACCGAGTCGATATGGGCGTCTCACCGAGTACGACATCATCGCCCTCTTCCATGACGAGCACCGCTCGATCCCCCTGCTCAGAGAGTTTGCCAAGCCGCACCCAAGCTCACCGGGACTCATCAAGCTCCCGCAGTCGAGAACATCGATCGGGGTCGAATGTGACTGCTACGGAATCGTCCGGGTCGGCCCCCCCAGCCCCACCAACGAGGGATGGCTCGCCTCGGACCCGGCCCTGCTCTTTGACGAGTTCAAGGCCTTCAAAGAGAACGTGCTCCGGGAACGGGCCACCCGGAGCGGCCGCTGAGCCCGCCTGATCGAGGGGTGAGCCCCCACCCAGGCGACTCACCCCACTTGCAGGAGGCCCCCAGTCCTCTTGCCGCTTCCGGATCCGCGCCGTCAAATCCCCTGCCGATCTTGGGTGATCGTCCACAGCCGAGGCGACCATCCCGGCTCGGATCAAGAGGATGACCGCCGGCCGGCTCCGCCGCCTGACACCCCTTTGTCATGCCTGCCCCTCCCCAGCCAACAGAGGTGTTGCCAACAAGGCTGTTGGCAACACCAAGCGATGTCAGCGGGTGAACATTCCAGCGCCCTGCTTCCACTTCCTGGGACCTCCACAACGGGGCAGTGGATGAAAACGGCCTTGAATTCCGACCCAGGCTCCTGTATATGGCGTGCCGGGCCGGAGAGCATCCCGGAAGCCCGCCGATTCCTTCACCCCGGAACGAGACCTATGCCCCCCATGCCTGGCCGGCGCTACCTGGTGGCAGCGCCCATGTACAATGAAGAGAGGGTTGCTGCCCTGGTGGTGGAGGACCTCTTGGCCGCCCTGCCGCCCCTGGGCATCGACTACGAGATCCTGATCATCGACGACGGCTCCACCGACCGCACGCCGGAGATCCTCGCCTCCTTCGGCGACCGGCTCCGGGTGCAACGGCCACCCCGCAACCAGGGGGTGGGCGCCGCCTTTGCCGCCATGCTCGATTACGCCGGCCGGCACGGCTTTACCCACTTCGTCTTCCAGGAGGGGAGCTACAAGGTCCGGGCCGCCGAGGTCGCCAAGATCATCAGAATCGCCGAGGCCGGGGAGTACGACTACCTCTTGGGCAGCCGCTTTCTGCGGCCCGAGGATGCGAAGCAGACGCCGTGGCAGCGCCGGGCGTTGATCCGGCCGTTCAGCACCCTGTTTCGCCTCATCACCGGCTTTGACGTCACGGACATCACCTGCGGCCCCCGCCTGGTGCGGATGGCGGCCTGGAATCCTGACCTCAACGCCTTGTCAGGGTACTTCGGCTACCAGTTCGAGCACATCATCACCATCTGGCTCCTCCACCACGAAGCCCGCTACCGGCCGGTGCAGGTGGAGATCCAGTATCCGCCGGCCCGTTCGTACTCCTACATCAACCTGGGCAACATCTGGCAGATCATCGAGCCCTGGGTGCACTACTCGGTCTGGCGCCTGACGCGGCTGCCGGGCTTACGGCCGGCCTGGCTGCTACCGCGCAAAGACAAACAGGATCTGTGAGGAAAGGAGCCGGGGCAAAGGCCGGAGCCAGGGATGGTCGGCGTACTTGATGAGGTGCCGCGTGGCCCGGTAGCCGGCGGCCTGGAACTGGGCCTCGATCATGCCCGGTCGCGCCAGGCCCATGGTGACGGGATGGCCGCCGACGCTGTAGGTGAACTGGCAGACGCCACCGTTGGCCAGGAGGCTCCGGCAGCGGGCCAGGGCCGTGGGCACGGTCTGGCGCAAATGGCCGTAGGTCAGGCACCAGGGGTTCAAGACATCGAAGACCACGGTGCCCCGGTCGCCGGCCAGGCGGCGCAGATGATGGACTGTGGCGGCAAGGCCGTTTTGCACCAGCAGATAGCCGAAGACATTGAACTCCAGGAACACGACATCAAAAGGGACCGGCGGCTGGAAGGCGAAGAAGTCGGTGACCTGGACGTCGAGGCCTTTGGCCTGGCAGATGGCGACCATCTGGGGGGAGATGTCGATGCCGGTGCCACGGCAGGAGGGGGCCGCCCGGCGCAGCTTCTCCAGCAGCCGCCCGGTGCCGCAGCCCACGTCCAGGTAGCGGCAGGGCCCTTTGCCCACCACCTGGGCGATGATGGCGGCGTCCACCGCCTCCAGGTAGGCGAGCCGCTTTTCGGCATAGGCGTCATACTGGTCAGACAGGTTGTCGAAATGGCTGCTGGTGGCGCACAGATGGCGCTGGCGGCCAGCCGCCTCGACCTGGGCCGCCGCTGGCCCCGCGGCCGGGGCGGCCGCCCGTTGGGGGGTTGACGGCGCCTGTGCGATGAACGGACGCTCCGAGCTGGAACAGCCCTGCTCCATACCAGTGGTCTCCATGTTCATGAGGTAAGGGTGGCGATGGGAGAAGAATCGGGGTGGTCACAATGGTGGCGGGATCCGGCCCGCCTCTTCGGGGTCCTGGGCTTGGCCTGCGGCCTGGCCCTGGTGCTGCTCCTGCCGCCGTACCAGGTGGCGGACGAATGGCGCCATTTCTACCGGGCTTATCAGCTGAGCCAGGGCCACATGCTGGGGGAGGGGCTGGGGGATACCTTGCCGGCCGCCATCCAGCGCCTGACCTGGGAGACCGAGCACCGGCTGGGTGTCCCCATGCAACGGCCCCGGCCCTGGTCCGAGATGCGAAGCATCCTGGCGGGGATGGCCGAGCTGCGTATCGACGAGCACGATCTCACCTACGCCCCCTTTCCCACGGTGCTCTACGCGCCGGTTCCCTATCTGGGCGTGACCGCCGGCGTCGCCCTGGGCCGCCTGGCCACGGACCGGCCCCTGGTGCTGATGTACTCGGGTCGCCTGGGAGGCCTCCTCCTGGCCCTGGCCCTCACCTGGTACGCGATCCGGGTGACACCCCTGGGCCGCTGGGCCTTCTTCCTCGTCGCCATGACGCCGGTGGTGAGCTACCAGCGGGCCGGGCTGTCGGCAGACAGCCTCATCAACGCCCTGGCCATGGTGCAGGTGGCCCTGGTGCTGGCAGCCGCCGCCGGCCCTCCTGGCCGCACCCTGTCCGGCCGGGATCTCGGGCGGCTAGGGATTGTAACAACAGCGCTGTGTCTGTGCAAGCAGGCGTATCTGGTGCTGCCCTTCCTGGGCTGGCTGATCCCGAAAAGCCGCTTCCGCCAGCCGGCCGACCGGCGCCTGGTGCGCCTCTGGCTGCCGCTCCTGGGCTGGACCGCCGCCGCTGCCTGGTCCGTGCTCGTCATGGGCACAAGCTACAGGCCCATGCTGCCGGGCTCCGATGCCCAGGGGCAGCTGGCCTTCATCCTCGGCCATCCGCTGGCCTTCCTGGCCGCCTTCGGCCGGGACCTGACCGGCAAGGGGCTTCCCTACCTCCATGAGCTCCTGGGCACCCTGGGCTGGCTGGATCTGCCGGCCCCGCAGGAGCTGGTGCTGCTGCACGCCGGGGCGTTGCTAGCGGCCAGCCTGCTGGCTGCGACCGGGCCGTTTCGGCCGACCGCGGCCATCCGCCTCTGGACCTTGGCCGTGCTGGCCGCCTCCGTCGGCCTGGTCTGGACCCTCATGTATCTGTGGTGGGCGCCGGTGGGCGCCCCCAACCTGCCCGGCATGCAGGGCCGGTACTTCACCCCCCTCCTGCCCCTCCTGCCGCCGCTCCTGGCCCTGCCCCTGGCCTCCCGGCCCGCCGGCCGCCTCTGGCCTCTGCTGCCGGCCGTCTATGGCC
>JBFMBH010000184.1 GCA_040755095.1 Thermodesulfobacteriota bacterium | reverse complement strand
CGTCATCCCGGAGCAGCTCCTGGTACAGAGCCCGGCACTGGTGGGGCTTGACGATGAGGACGCAGGGCGGGCCCTCGTCCGTGTCGCCGCAGTCGCCCAGCTTCATGGTCGTCTGGGTGTAGACCTGGGAGCGGCGGGTGGCGCCGCTGATGCTGATCTTGCCCCGGGCCGACAGGGAGCAGTCCTGCACGCCGGCGTTGGCCGTGATGCTGCCCACGGTCTTGACATCGGCAAAGGCCACCACGCCCTTGCCGCCCTGGTCCACCAGCACATCCCTGGCCGCCGTGATCCGCACCCGGTTCCCCGCCGTGCCCTTGACACTGCCCTGGATGGTGATGCCGCCGCTGGCGCTGGTCAGAACGCATCCCTGGCCGACATCACCGGTGATGCGGATCCCTTCGCCCGCCTCGATCCTGATGTCCGGCGGCACCGGGCCGTCGATCTCCACTCCGCCGTCGAAAAGGATATGGCCGGTGACCGGGGACGGTGCCAGGACCTCGCCGGGCTTGCCGCGATAGCCCGGCGGCGTGACGATGAAGAGCTCCGTGATCCCGTAGCGCCGCAGGCTCTTGATGTAGTCCGCGGTCAGGACCACGCTGCGACTCAGGAGCGGGAGATCGCCGCCGATGCTGCTGTCGAAGATGTCCGCCGCCAGGACCTCCCCTTCCTTCACATCATCGATAGGGACCTTCTTCATGGCTGCCGGGGGCTGAGGTTCATCAGGAGGACACCGGCCGGCACTGGCAGCTCGGCTCGGGGCCCACACTGCGGCACAGGCGGCCAAAGCCGCCGGCCAGGGTGCCGCCGGCCCAGAAGGCCTTGGCCTGCCGGAAGTCCACGTACCAGTAGCCGCCGGGCTTGTGGGTGTCGCTGGTGTAGATGAAGGCCTGGCGGGGGGAGAAGCCGGGGGGCAGGTGCAGGCCGCAGGCGTTCTTCTCCGGCGTCAGGAGGGAGAGAGCCTCGTCCAGGGTGGGCAGGCGCCAGTCGTGGTGGCCGGCCAGGCCGGCCCGGTTGACCTCCCCCCGCCACCGGCCAAGGCGGAGGAAGGATACGGTCTCGTCATGGCCATCCCGCTGCCAGACAAGGCCGGTGACCCGCTCCGTGAGGGTGAGGCCGTCCTGGTTGTCCACCAGCTGGAGCGGGAAGCAGCCGCACGGGTTGTGGCTCGCCTCGAAGAAGTTGCGGGCCGCAATGAGGGCCGGCAGATCGGCTTCGGCCAGCACCCGGGGCTGGGCCCGGAGCAAGACCGGCGCCACCGCAGGCAGCACGTCCGCCGGCCCGGGCAGGCCGGTCTCCGGGCTGGTGCCGCCGCAGGCGGCCACCGGTGCCAGATAGCGGCCGGTGGCATCCTCCAGCACCTCGGCCTCCAGCCAGGCGCGGATGCCGCCATCGATGGCGTAGCTCTTGTGCTTCCAGCTCCGGCCCTGGGCCTCGACGGCGGCGGCCAACAGCGCGGCCGGCGCCTTGATCCGGGCCAGCACCCGCGCGTGGCGGATGCCCCGCTCCATAAGGCAGAGGACCGGCTCCGGCCCCCAGCTGTCGATGTAAAAGTAGAGATAGCGCTCCCGGCTGCTGTGCACCCGGCCGGTGATGTCGCCGCGGCATTCGAAGAGCCCGTAGGTGGCGGCCGGGGTCATCTCCCAGTCCAGCTCCACCTGCGCGGGGTCCAGGCCCAGCTGCCGGAACAGCTCCATACCTGAGTCCCGCTACCAGGGCAGTTCGTCGTCGAGATGGAAGAAGCGGCCGCTGGGGCCGTCCGGCCCCAGGGTGGCCAGGCGGACCATGGTCTTGGCACCCTGGACCACATCCAGGGGCGCCTCCGGACCACCGAGATCGGTGCGTACCCAACCGGGATGAGCGGAGTTGACCTTGACGGGGGTGTCCGCCAGGGCCGCGGCCAGGTGCACCGTGAAGGCGTTCACCGCTGCCTTGGAGGCATCGTAGGCCAGGGGCTTGACCCCGGCTGCCGGCCCCGGCTGACTGTGGAGGGTCAGCGAGCCCAGCATGGATGAGACGTTGACGATACGGCCCGCCGGCGACTTCTTGATGAGGGGCAACAGGGCCTGGGTCACTTCCACCAGGCCGAAGAAGTTGACGTCAAAGGTGGCCCGCAGCGCTGCCGGCGAGACCGTTTCCGCCGAGTTGCTGAAGAAGGGCTCCTCTGGGCTGATCATGCCGGCGTTGTTGACCAGGATGTCCAGGCAGGCCAGGGTGCCGGCCAGACGATCGGCCAGAGAGCGGATCTGCTCGGGCTGGGTGACGTCCAGGGGCACCGCCTCCACCGGCAGGCCTTCCCGCCGCAGGGCCGCGGCCGCGGCTGCGCCCCGCTCCGCCTGACGAGCCCCCATCAGGACCCGGATGCCCAGGGCCGCCAGTTGGCGGCTGGTCTCCAGGCCCAGCCCCTTGTTGGCACCGGTCACCAGTGCAGTGCGCTGCGCAGACATGACCCTCTCCTCCCGTGACGGGCGCCGGCCCTACGGCTGGCATCGACGGCTTCTTGCCCGGTCTGGACATGTGCTATAAAAAGGAATGCCGTGTGCCGGGCGTACCATTCCCACCCTATCCCAATCGATACCGGCAGCGCAAGCAGCATCTCGCGCCATGTTGCTGCTCCCCAGGAGGAAGTCGCCATGTCCGGACCCCCCACTGTTCAACGAACTGGCGGCGCCGGTTGGGCCGCCTGGCTGATGCTGTGGCTGCTGGTCACCCCGGCATCCCTCCTCGCTGCCGCGGCGGAGGGACAGCCTGCCGCCTCCGGGGACACGGCCTTGCACGAGAAGGGCGGCGAGATCGCCATCGCCACCCAACCGCTGGCCACCCCGGTGGGGCTGCTCGCCGAGGTCATGCGGCGGGACTGCATTCTGGCCCGGGATCTGGCCGAGCTGCATCTGCGGGTCTCATTCCATCCCTTCGCCAACGGACCGGAGATCAGCGCCCTCGTTCGGCAAGGCACGATCGACGTCAGCATGGCCGGCGACACGCCAGTGCTCGTCCTGGCCACCCAGGCTGACATCCGTG
Source organism: Thermodesulfobacteriota bacterium (assembly GCA_040755095.1). Classification (NCBI taxonomy): domain Bacteria; kingdom Pseudomonadati; phylum Thermodesulfobacteriota; species Thermodesulfobacteriota bacterium. Next base: position 3,349 of record JBFMBH010000184.1, on the reverse strand, counting down.
TGGTGGCCCTGGCCAAGCTGGGCGGGGCCTCGGTGGTGACCTGGGCCCGGCATGACCGGATCCAGGACCTGGCTGGCCAGCGCGTCGGGGTACCCCTGGGCACCACCGCCCACTTCGGCCTCCTTCTGGGCCTCGCGGCCGCGGGCATGCAGGCCGATGACATCACCATCGTGCCCATGCCGGTGGCCGATCTGCCCCGAGCCATGACCCAGGGGCAAATCGAGGCCTTTTCCGCCTGGGAGCCCACTCCCACGGCGTTTCTGGCCGCCCACCCGGACGCCGCGGCCATCCACCGCTTCCTGAACGCGAGCTACCTCTTCTTCCGGCGCTCCCTCCTCCAGGACCGGCCTGAGGCCGCCACCCGCATCATGGCCTCGTACCTGCGGGCACTGCGCTGGCTGGGCGGCCAGGACCGGCACCTGTCCCAGGCCGCCCAGTGGACGCAGGCAGCCGCCGATGCCTTCAGCGGTCGGGCCGGGGCGTCGGTGGACCAGATCGCTGCCGTCACCCGGAGCGACCTCCTCCGCTTCGGCAGCCGGCCCCTCATCCCCCAGGGCGACCGGGAGCCCGGTGGCCGCCTGGCCAAGGCCTTCGCCTTTCTCCGGGGTCAGGGCCTGATCGCAGCCGGCGCCTCCTGGGACCGGGTGGCGGCCAGTCTGGACACCGAGCTGGCCACCGCGGTCCTGGCCGATCCCGACAGGTACCGCCTGGAAGCCTTCGACTACACGGATGGGGCCGAGCTGCCATGAGATCCGGGGGAAGCCTCGGCCGCCTCCTGCCTGCCACCATCCGGGGCAAGCTCTTGGGCCTGCTCGGCATCGGAGCTGTCATCCTGTTTGCGGGCATGGGTCTTGTCATCGCCTGGGGTCTGCCGTGGGACTGGCACCATGGGATTTACCGGCTGCAGCTGCATCAGGCCATGCAGCAGCTCTCCTCCCTGGCGAATGACCGTCGCGATCTGCTCAGCCAGTGGCTGGCGGAGCGGCTGGGTGATGCCCAGGCGATCGCCGCCGTCTTCCGGCTGGGCCTGGTCCCCCCGGATGAGGTACTGCCGCCCGGTCCCTCCCCGCCAGCTCTGGCCGAGGGCCGCCCCGGTGCGCCGCCTCCCCCCCTGGCGTCCTGGCTGGCGGTCCTCCAGCAGGCATACCGCTGCGACTCGGTGGACTTCATCAGCCAGGACAGCGGGCAGATCCTCAGCTCATCCAATCCGATCCTCATCGGCGACCGCCTCACGATCCCCGCCAGTTTGATCGGCGACGACCCGGCCCTGGTCTTTGCCCCGGGCTTCAGGGCGGGGCACTCCTCCTTCCTCCTGATCCTGCAGCCCCTGGCTGCTGCCAAGGCTCTGGTCTTCCGCTTCACCCTCGACGACGTCCTGGCCCAGATGCAGGCGCCGGACGGGCCCCTGGGAGATTCCGGCGAGGTCCTGCTGGTGACGGGAGACCGGCTGCTGCTGACCCAGCCGCGGCACCCGCTGCCTGACGGCTCCAGGCCGCGACCTTTGGTGGATCGGCTCACCGGCCCAGTGGCGGAATACGCCGCCTGGGGCATCGACGGCCTGCTGCAGACCAAAGACTACCGCCAGCAGCCGGTTCTGGCCGCGGTGCGCCACCTGCGGATCACCGCCGAGGTCGGTATTGGCGTGGTGGTCAAACAGGACGAGGACGAGATCCTGGCGCCGGCCCGGCAGCACATCCTGGCCCTGGCGGTGGTGGGCAGCGGCGGTCTGGTGGCCCTGCTCGGCCTGGTGCTCCTCCTCGCCCGCCACCTGCTGCAACCGCTGGAGGCGGTGACCGGCGCCGCCGACCGTCTGGGGGCGGGCGACCTGGGCGCCCGCGCCGGAGTGACCAGCCGGGACGAGGCCGGCCTCCTGGCCAACGCCTTCAACACGATGGCCCAGCGGATTGAGACCTGGAACCGGGAGCTGGAAGAGCGGATCCAGCAGGCCACCGGCGAGCTCTATTGGACCAACCAGGAGCTGCAGCAGAGCCGCACCCAGCTCCAGGCCATCCTGGACAACTCCCGGGACGCCATCGGCGTCCTCAAGGCCGGCCAGCTTGTTTTCGTCAACCCCGCCTACCGGCGGCTGTTCGGCTACGAGCGGCACGAGGAGCTCATGGGCATGGGCTTCCTGGAGCTGCTTGCGCCGGAGGCCCGGCCTCAGGTGCCGCAGAGCCTTGCCGAGCCGGGATGCGATGGGCAGGCGGCACCCCTGTTGGCGTACGAGACCGTGGGCCGGCGCCGGGACGGCACCAGCTTCCCCATGGACGTACAGATCTCCCGCTACGAGCTGGCCGGCGATCCCTTAAGCCTGGTGATCCTCCGGGACCTGACCGATGCCAAACAGGCGGCAACGGAGCGGGCCCTGCTCCAGGAGCAGCTCCTCCATCTGCAGAAGCTGGAGGCGATCGGCACCCTGGCCGGCGGCATCGCCCACGACTTCAACAACATCCTGGCCAGCATTCTCGGCTTCACGGAGCTGGCCCAGGAAGGCGTGCCCCCGGACAGCCCAGTGGGCCGGGACCTGGAGCAGATCGAGAAGGCCGGTCTGCGGGCCCGGGATCTGGTCAAGCAGCTTCTGACCTTCAGCCGCAAGTCCCAGGTCAAGGCGGAGCCCCTGCGGCCCGATCTCCTGGTCAAGGAGTCCATCAAGTTCCTGCGGGCCACCATCCCCAGCTCCATCACCATCCGATCCGAGATCGAGCCGGAATGCGGGCTGGTCCTGGCCGACCCCACCCAGATCCACCAGGTGCTCACCAACCTGTGCGTCAATGCTGCCCAGGCCATGGAAGACAAGGGCGGAACCCTCACGGTTGGCCTGCGGGCTGTGGAACTGGAAGCCGATGCCCCCGGCAGCCGCCCGGGTCAGCTGCCGGGGGCCTCCATCTGCCTGACGGTGACCGATACCGGCCCCGGCATCCCACCGAAGATCCTTGGCCGAATCTTTGACCCGTACTTCACGACCAAGGAAGTGGGCAAAGGCAGCGGTCTGGGCCTGGCCATTGTCCATGGCATCGTCCAGGGCCTGGGGGGCTTCATCCAGGTAGACAGCCAACCCGGCCAAGGCACCTGCTTCAAGGTCTTCATCCCCCGCCAGGAAAGCGCCGCGGCCGAAGAGGCCCGGGCAGCATCGCCGGCCCCGGGTCGGGCCCGGGGCGAGCATATCCTCCTGGTGGACGACGAGCCATCCCTGACCCGGGTGGAGGGCGTCCAGCTGCAACGCCAGGGCTACCGGGTGACCTCCTTCACCGACAGCCGGCAGGCCCTGGACGCCTTCACCGCCACACCGGAGGCCTTCGATCTCCTGGTCACCGACCAGACCATGCCAGGCCTCACCGGCCGGGAGCTG
>JBFMBH010000183.1 GCA_040755095.1 Thermodesulfobacteriota bacterium | reverse complement strand
CTGTGGCCAGCCGGTGATCCAGCGGGCCGACGAGACCGAGGAGGCCATCAGCCACCGGCTGGCCACCTACAACGAGAAGACGGCTCCGCTCATCGGCTTCTACCAGAAGGAAGGCCTGCTGGCCACCGTGGCCGGCACCTCCAGCGAGGCCGTGGTGGCCGCCATCCGCAATGCCCTCAAGCTGTAGCCGGATGGCCGCGCCTCCCGGGGAGCGGTCGTGATGGACCCTGCCTCCGGCGTCACCATCGTGGGCGGCGGCCTGGCCGGCTGCGAGGCCGCCTGGCAGGCCGTCTCCCGGGGCTGTCCGGTCCGGCTCCTGGAGATGCGGCCCCAGGTGACGACGCCGGCGCACACCACGGGGCTTTTGGCCGAGCTGGTCTGCTCCAACTCCCTGCGCTCGGCGGAGATCAGCTCGGCCATCGGTCTCCTCAAGGAGGAGATGCGGCAGCTGGGCTCCCTCATCATGGCCGCGGCCGCCGAGACGGAGGTGCCGGCCGGCAAGGCCCTGGCGGTGGACCGGGAGGCCTTTGCGTCTGCCGTGACAGGCCGCCTTGAGGCCCATCCTCTGGTCACCGTGGTGCGCCGGGAGGTTGCGACCATTCCCAAGCCGGAGGAGACCGGCGGACCGGTGGTGATCGCCACCGGTCCGCTCACCTCGCCCGCCCTGACCGCCGCTCTCCAGGATCTGGTCGGCCACCGCCAGCTGGCCTTCTACGACGCCATCGCCCCCATCGTCGCCGCCGACTCCATCGACCGGACCCAGGTCTACAGCGCCTCCCGCTACCAGGATGGCCCGGGCGACTATCTCAACTGCCCCATGGACGCGGGGCAGTACCAGACCTTCATCGAGGCCCTGGCCGGAGCGCAAACCGTGCCTCTCCGGGACTTCGAGGAGCCGCGCTACTTCGAGGGCTGCCTGCCCATCGAGGTCATGCTGGAGCGGGGGCCGGAGACCCTGCGCTTCGGCCCCATGAAGCCGGTGGGGCTGCCCGACCCCCGTACCGGTGCTCTCCCCCACGCGGTGGTGCAGCTGCGCCAGGAGAACCGCCAGGCGGACGCCTACAATCTGGTTGGCTTCCAGACCAAGCTCACGTATCCTGAGCAGGATCGGGTTTTTCGCCTGATTCCCGGGCTGGCCGCGGCCAGCTTTCTCCGCTACGGCAGCATCCACCGCAACACCTTCGTGTGCGCGCCGGTGATCCTGGAGCCGACCCTGGGCATGAAGGGCCAGCCAGGGCTGTTCCTGGCCGGCCAGCTGACCGGGGTGGAGGGCTACGTGGAGTCGGCGGCCATGGGCCTTTTGGCCGGCATCAACGCCGCCCGACTGACCGCGGGCCTGGCCCCGGTGGTGCCGCCGCCTGCGACCGCTCTGGGCAGCCTGATCACCCATCTGACGATGAGCGAGGCCCGTCATTTCCAGCCCTCCAACGTCAACTTCGGCCTGTTCCCGGCCCTGGGCCGCAAGGTGCCGCGACGGCTGCGGGGGGCCGAGCACGCCCGCCGGGCCCTGGAGGCCCTGGCTGCCTGGCGGGCGTGCCTGGCCGAGCGCTGATGGGCGTTCGGGCCCGCCTGCCTGAGGCCGTTGCGCCGTGGGCCTGCCACGGCAAGGAGAATCCGTCCATGTCCCAGTCGCTGCCGCCGGCCGCCGCCGGCCCAGGCCTGATGGCCGGCGCTGCCGGTCCGGCCCTGGCGCTTGGCCTTTTTCTCCTCCTGCTGCTCGTGGCACTGCCCGGCACCGGCCTGGCCCAGATGGCCACGCCAGTCTACCGGCTGTCCGTGGCGTTCGATCTGGCCCGGGGACGCCTCCTGGCCTCGGCCCGCATCGACCTGCCGGCGGAGCTGGAGGAGCGGATCGTGGTCGGCGATCTCATCCTGACCCGCGCCGGCATCGAGGGGACCGGCGAGCCTCTGGCGGCGGTGGAGGGGGTGATCAGCCTGCCGGCCGCGGCCCAGCCCCGGACCCTTGTCCTGGATTTCGAGCGCCAGTTTGCTGCGGCGACGGACGGCGGCCTGGTGAGCCCGCAGGGCGTTTCCCTGACCGGCTTCTGGCACCCGATGCTCCAGCACGACAGCCTCTTCGATCTGGACGTGGTCGTCCCCCCCGACTGGGAGGCGGTGGCCGAGGCCGAGCTGGTGCGCAGCACCGCCAACGACCAGGAGAAACGGGTCCGGCTGGTCTTTCCGCGGCCGCTGCCCGGCCTGGATCTGCTGGCTGGCCCCTACCAGGTGAGCGCCACCTCCTTTGGCGACGGCCAGGAACTGCTGCTGTACTTCTTCCCGGAAGACGCCGGGCTCATGGCCGACTACCAGGCCAAGGCCCTGGCCTATCTTGAGGGATACCGGCAGCTTCTGGGCAGCTTTCCCTACCGTCGCTTCGCGGTGGTGGAGAACCGGCTGCCCACCGGCTTTGCGGTGCCTACCCTCACACTGCTCGGCCAGGCCGTGCTCCGGCTGCCCTTTATCAAGGACACCTCCCTGGGCCACGAGATTCTGCACCAGTGGCTGGGCAACGCCGTGCGGGTGGACTACAGCGAAGGCAACTGGGTGGAAGGGCTGGTCACCTATCTGGCCGATTACCGCTTTGCCCGGCAGCAGGGTGAGGCTGTCCGGTACCGCCTGGATCAGCTGCTGGCCTACGAAAGCTACGTGCACGGGGAGAGCCAGCTGGCGCTCCGGGACTTCATCGGCGCCCAGGAGGACGATGCGGCGGGCCGCGGCAAGCGGGCTATCGGCTACGGCAAGGCGCTCATGGTCTTCCACATGCTGGCCGCCGAGCTGGGCGAAGAGGCCTTTTCGGAGGCGGTGCGGGACTTCTATGGCCGGATGCGGTTCGGCCGGGCGACCTGGTCGGATCTGGCCGCCAGCTTTGAGAGGGTCGGCCGGCTGGAGCTGGGCGCCTTCTTTGCCCAGTGGCTGGAGCGGCCGGACATCCCGCGCCTGGGGGTGCGGGCCATGGAGGTGAGTGAGCGGGACGGCCGGCCCCTGCTCTCGTTTGTCCTCACCCAGGACAAAGGCAGTCCCTTCCGGCTGCATATCCCCGTGTCCGTGGAGACGGAGCGGGGGGGCGAGCGGACGACGCTCTTCCTCCCGGAGACGGAGCGCCGCTTCGAGCTGCCGTTGGCGGCCGAGCCCAGGAGGCTTCTGATCGATCCGGGCTTTGACCTCATGCGCCACCTGGACCGGGACGAGCTGCCGCCGGTGTGGTCCCGGTTCCTGGGGGCGTCGCGCCGCCTGATCGTCTGCGGCGACGAAGGGAATCAGGCCCGCTTTGCCGCCCTGATCGCGGCCTTGGGCGGGGCCAAGACCGCGGTCAAGAGCGAAGCGGAGGTCACCGACGAGGAGTTGGCCGGGGCCTCGGTGCTGTTCCTGGACCCCGAGGGGCCGATCAGCCGCGGCTGGTTTGCGTCCCCCAGGCTGCCGGCGGCCGGTTTCGCCCTGGAGGTGCGGCCGCATCCTCTGGCCCCGCGGCAGGTGGCGGTGCTGGTGGCGGCCGCCTCGGCCGAGGAAGTGGAGGCCGCTCTGCCCAAGCTCGGCCACTATGGCCGCAGCAGCCGTCTGGCCTTCACCGCGGGCCGCAACACCTTGCGCGAGGAGGCGGTTGCCGATCAGGGCCTGATCGTCGAGGGGCCCGGGCTGCCCCAGGGGGTGGCGAGCCGGCACCGGCAGGGCCTCGATGCCATTGCTGATGAGCTGTTGGCCAAGAGGATCGTCTACGTGGGCGAGTCCCACACCAACTTCCAGGATCACCGGTTGCAGCTCCAGGTCATCCGCGCCCTCTACGAGCGGGATCCCAAGCTGGCCATTGGCATGGAGATGTTCGCGCGGCCGGCCCAGCCGGCCCTGGACGAGTACGTGGCCCTGGGCAGCGACGAGCCGACTTTCCTTAAGAAATCCAACTACTTCGAGAGTTGGGGCTTCGACTATCGCCTGTACCGGGAGATCATCGATTTCGCCCGTCACCACGGCATCCCGGTGGTGGCCCTCAATCTGCCCCGGGAGATCGTGGAGAAGGTGTTCCGGGACAAGGCGGGGATCACCGGGCTGTCCGCCGAGGAGTTGGCCCAGATCCCTGCCGAGCGGGACCTGGCCCTGCCGGGCTACCGGCAACGGCTGGAAGCGATCTATTCCGCCCACGGGGCGGGCACCAGCGGCCAGTTTGCCGGCTTCCTTCAGGCGCAGGCCCTGTGGGACGAGAGCATGGCCGCGGCGGTGGACGAGTTCCTGGCGGATCATCCGGAGCACCGGATGGTGGTGATCGCCGGCCGGGGCCATGTCGGCTACCGGGAGGGGATCCCGGAGCGGGTGTTCCGCCGCAACCAGCTGCCGTACGCCATTGTGGCACCCCAGGAGTCGGGGGATCCGGAGCCGGAAGCGGCTGACTATCTGATGTTTCTGGAGCCCCGGTCGCTGCCGCCCCAGCCGCTCCTGGGCGTGCAGCTGTCCCAGGAGGAGGCCGGGGTCACGGTGGTCGGCTTCTCCCCCCATGGTCCGGCCAAGGCGGCCGGGGTCCAGGAAAAGGACGTGATTCTGGCCCTGGATGGGCAGGCAGTGGAGGCGGTGGTGGACATCCGCATCGCTCTTCTGTACAAGGCCAAAGGGGACCAGGTGCGGCTGCGCCTTCTCAGGCCCCGCGCCCTGTTCCCGGACGAGGAGCTGGAGCTCGCCGTCACCTTGTAGGCCGGCGGGCGGTGGCAAGGGAGGTCTGGTGATGGGCAAGCGGAACTGCTGGCAGGAGATGGGCTGTGGCCGGGAGCCGGGAGGAGCCCGGGTCCGGGAGCTGGGGGTTTGCCCGGCAGCGGTGGAAAGCCGCCTTTCCGGGGTGAACGACGGCCTCAACGGGGGCCGCTGCTGCTGGGCCATCACAGGCACCCTGTGCGGTGGTGAGGTCCAGGGCACCTTTGCCCACAAGGTGGGCGGCTGTCTTCTGTGTCCTTTTTACATCCGGGTGCGGGACGAAGAGGGTGAGGCCTATGTCACGACCAAGGAGATCATCCGGCGCCTCAAGGCTTGATCCAGGGTTGACCGGTATGCTACCCTGAGCTGCTTGCGGCATGCAGCAGCCTGGCGGCGCTTGGCCGGCCGCCACCGGAGATCGAGCACCATCCCCCAACGGGACGACATGGAGCACACCACGAGTCAGGGAGGATGCATGGATGGCCAAGCTCAATTGCTGGGAGTTCAAGAAGTGCGGTCGCGAAAAGGGCGGTGCCAAGACCGGGGAGCTGGGGGTATGCCCGGCCTCCATTGAGGCCCGGGTGCATGGGGTCAACGGTGGTCGCAATGGTGGCCGCGGCTGTTGGGCCCTGGCCGGCACCCTCTGCGGTGGCAAGATCCAGGGCACCTTTGCCACCAAGCTGGGCAACTGCATGAGCTGCGATTTCTACAAGGTGGTGAAGCAGGAAGAGGGTGCCGCCTGCATGGCCACCAAGGATATCGTGGCCAAGCTGCGCTGAAGGCAGTCTGGGCCCGGAGTCGACACGACCGGCGGCGATGGCCTCCCCCAGGGATGAGGGCATCGGCGCCGGTCTTTTTCCGTGCAGCTGCCGGTCCTCTGTCCTGGGGAGAGGCCTTGTGGTATCCCCGTCCTTGACCGCCATCCTCATGGCTGTGCGCCAGCATCTGGTGGCCCGTCAGGCCCTGGGCATCGAGGCCCTGCCAGCGGCACCGGCCCTGCGCCGCTTCCTGACCGCGGGCAGCCGCAGCGATCTGGACAGCCTGGCCAGGGCCACGGCGGACTGCCAGCGCTGTCCGCTGGCGGCCAGTCGCCGTCAGGTGGTGTTCGGCAGTGGCAGCCGCCGGCCGGCCCTGGTCATCGTCGGCGCCTGGCCGGATACCGCCGAGGACGAGAGCGGGCAGCCCTTCCCGGGGGAGGCGGGCGAGCTTCTGGACCGGATGCTCCAGGCCATCGGCCTGACCCGCGCCGAGATCTTCTGCACCCTGGCCGTGAAGTGCCGGCCCCCGGACCGGGAGCCCACCGCTGCCGAGACCGGCCGCTGCCTGGAGATCCTCCGGCTGCAGCTCGGCCATCTGGCGCCGCGCCTGGTGATGAGCATGGGCGCCTTTCCGGCCCGGGTGCTCCTGGCCAGCGACCAGTCCTTCTTCGCCCTGCGGGGGCGACTCCATGCGTATGCCGGCCACCGGTTGCTGCCCACCTTCCACCCCGCCTTCCTCCTCCGCCAGCCGGACATGAAGCGCACCGCCTGGCAGGATCTGCAGTTGGCCCGGGATCTGTGCCGCCAGACGGACGCCCGCGCCTGAGCAACGGTCCTTCCTGTCAGGGAATCCTTGACTCTTGTCAACCCGGTGTGCCATTTTTTCTCTTGACATCGTTGGGCGGGGGGGCTTAAGTGTCGGCCGTTTCATTTTGTTACACTTCTACGAGAGGGAGGGGGTATGGAG
>JBFMBH010000182.1 GCA_040755095.1 Thermodesulfobacteriota bacterium | reverse complement strand
CGGTTCCTGGTGGTGGGTGGCCCTGGGTCAGGAGTTTGCCGGCCTGGGCCCGGGCGCTGCCGTGGCCCTGGCGGTGCTCTTCGCCGGCTACCAGGCCCTGGCCTATGGCCTGGCGGCTGGCTGCGCCGTGTTCCTCGGCCAGCGCTACCAGCTCCCGCCGTTTCTGGTGGGCCCTTTGTGCCTCGGCCTGGCCGAGGCCCTCCTGCCCTTCTTCTTCAAGGCATCCCTGGCCATCGTCCTCTGGCAGCTCCGCCCCCTGGCCCAGGCGGCGGAGCTGGGCGGGCCGCCGGCGGTCGCCGCTGTCCTCGTCCTCGTCAACCTCACCCTGGGCAGCCTGCTGGTCTCTCTCCTGGAGCGGCGGCCGCTGCCGCCAGCCAGCCGCCGGGCAGCGGTTCTCTGTCTAGCCCTGGCGGCCCTCGGCTGGGGCCGGGCCTGGCAGGTGGAGCAGGCGAGACTCCAGGCGTCGAGCCTGTCCTGCGGCATCGTCCAGCCCAACTTCGGGATCGTGGCCGCCCAGGAGCGGCGGCTCCACGGCGAGCGCTATGTCGCAGCCCTGCGTGCCGCCACCCAGGAGCTGGGCCGCCAGGGGGCCGATCTCGTCCTCTGGCCGGAATCCGCCTGGCCCCTCCTCTTCGACCGCACCCTGCCCCGGGAGTTCCCGGCCGGCCACCCCTGGGAGCTGCGGCCCGGGGTCCGCGGCCGGCTGCTCCTCGGGGCGCTTACCCACCAGTTCGGCGGCTCGACGGTCTTCAACAGCGCTCTCCTCTTCGCCGACGACCGCCGCCTGGCCGGCCGCTATGACAAGACCCGGCTGGTGCCCTTTGCCGAGGCCATCCCCCTGGCCAGCCGCTTCCCGGACTGGGCCAAGCGCCTGCGCACCCGGCTACCGGACTGGCCGGCCATCACCCCAGGGCCAGGGCCCACCCTGCTCCAGGACGGGGACCTAGCCATCGCCGCCATGATCTGCGCCGAGGACCTGGACAGCCTTCTTGCGCAGCGCCTCGCCCGTCTTCGCCCCAACCTCCTGGTCTCCCTGGCCAGCGACGCCTGGTTTGGCGCCAGCGCCGCCCCGTACCAGCACCTGGCCCTGGCCTCCTTCCGGGCCATCGAGACCCGGCGCGATCTCGTCCGCGCCACCAACACCGGTGTTTCGGCCATCATCGACGCCACCGGCCGGGCGCAGCTGGCCGGTCCCCTCTTGGCCGTGCCCAGAAGCCAGCCCGCCCCGCCCACCCAGCTCCGGGGCGAGGTGCGCCTCCTGGACATCCCGTCCTGCGGCCGGTATGGCGTCCGCTTCTTTCCCCTGGCTGCTGCCTTGACCCTGGGAGCGCTGCTGGTCAGCCGCATCCTCGGAACGGGGCGCGGAGAGTTCGCAAGCACCGGTAGCGGCCGCTCCGGATGAGCGGGCGGTAACCGCCAAGACGGACCCCCCACGTGCGGGCTGCCGAAATGGCTGAAACAGGGCCGGGAAGTGGAAGCGCAGAAACAAGGAGGGGAAAAGGTTCGGCTGGGGCGGCACCTGGCAGATGACTCCGCGGGACCTGCAAGGCGACTGCCTCGCTCATGGCCGCATGGTCCGGGAGAGGGGGGCCTTGTCAACGCGGCCGCCGCAGGCCTGCCGAGGCGAAGCTCACCGACCTGAATCCTGGGCTGGCAGAGCTGCCAGGGAGGGAAGCGTGCGGGGGATAGACCGCGCTGAACCGCGGCGGGAAGCACCGCGCTCGCTCTGGCAGGGGTGCCGGGAGGAAAAGGCAGCGGTCAGGCGGCCCGGTCGTCGTGGACGATCCGGCCATTCCGGATGGTGAGGATGGCGCGGCCAGTGAGCTCCCAGCCCAGGAATGGGGAGTTGGCGCTCTTGGAGCGCAGAATCTCTCGGGTCAGGGGATACCGCCGGTCCGGGTCGATGACCGTGACGTCGGCGGGCGCGCCCACGGCGAGCTGGCCCCCTTCCACCCCCAGGATGGCGGCCGGCCGCTGGGACAAGAGCTCCACCGCCCGGCGGGGCGAGATCAGCCCTTGGGCCACCAGCGCCAGGGTCAGGGGCAACGCCGTCTCCAGGCCGATGATGCCGCTGGCAGCGACCTGGAACTCCACGTCCTTGTCCAGAGCGCAGTGGGGGGCATGGTCGGTGGCGATGGCATCGATGGTGCCATCCTGGAGCCCTTCGATGATAGCGGCCACATCCGCCGGGGTTCGGAGCGGCGGATTCATCTTGGCATGGGTATCGTAGCGGGCAGCCGCCTCCTCGGTCAGAGTGAAGTAATGGGGCGCGGTCTCGGCGGTGACCGGGAAGCCCTGATCCTTGGCCCAGCGGACGACGGCCACCGACTCCTTGGCGCTCAGGTGGGCGATGTGCAGGCGGCTGCCGGTCAGCCCGGCCAGGAGGCAGTCCCGGTAGACCATCACCGCCTCGGCCGCGGCCGGGATGCCCTGGAGACCCAGGCGGGTGGAGACCTCGCCCTCGTTCATGGCGCCGTTGCGGCTGAGGGCAAGGTCCTCGGCATGGGAGATGACCAGCAGGCCGAAGCCCCGGGCGTATTCCAGGGCCCGCCGCATGAGCTGGCTGTCCGAGACCGGCCGGCCGTCATCGCTCACCGCCTTGGCCCCGTTCCTGGCCAGCTCCCCGTACTCGGCCAGGGCCTCCCCCCGGCTGCCCTGGCTGATGGCGGCCACCGGGTACACCCGGGCCGGACAGCCGGCTGCCCGCTCCAGGATGAACCGCGTCACCGCCTGGCAGTCGTTGACCGGCAGGGTGTTGGGCATGGCAGCCACGGCGGTGAAGCCGCCGGCCACCGCCGCCGCCGTGCCGCTGGCGATGGTCTCCTTGTGCTCCTGGCCCGGCTCCCGCAGGTGGACATGGAGATCCACCAGGCCCGGCACCACCCAGGCCCCCCCCAGCGGGATTCGGGCCAGGCTCGGCTCCTCGGGAAGGGTCGCCCCCGGCTCCAGGAGGCCGGCGATGCGGCCGTCCCGGATGAGGAGACTGCCCGGCCGATCCGTATCGCTGGCCGGGTCGATGATCCGTCCGTCTTCCAGAAGGATGCTGTCATGCATGATGGACGCTCACTCGCCGCCCACGAACAGATAGAGGAGGGCCATGCGCACCGCCACCCCGTTGGTCACCTGCTCGAGGATAACCGTGCGCCGGTCGGTCATGACGTCCGGATCCAGCTCGACTCCCCAGTTCACAGGGCCGGGGTGCATGACCAGGGCATCGGGCCGCGCCGCCGCCAGGCGGCGGGCATTGAGGCCGTAGGCCGTGGCGTAGTCCCGCAGCGAGGGGATGAGCGGATCCTGCTGCCGCTCCCGCTGCACGCGCAAGGCGATGACCACATCCGCCCCCGCCACCGCCTCCTCCACGGACGGAGCTACCCGGGCACCCAGGGACTCGATGCCTTTCGGCATCAGGGTGCCGGGCCCGGCCACGGTGACCTGGGCCCCCATCGTCGAAAAGCCGATGATATCGGAATGGGCCACCCGGCTGTGGGCGATATCGCCGATGATCGCCACCTGAAGCCCGGCCAGGCCGCCCTTCGCCTCCTTGACGGTGAGGAGGTCCAGAAGGCCTTGACTGGGATGCTCGTGGCAGCCGTCGCCGGCATTGATCACCGGCGTCTGGATATGCCGGGCCAGAAGATGGGGGGCGCCGGAGTGGCTGTGCCGGATGACCACAATGTCCGGCCGCATCGCCTCCAGGTTCTTGGCAGTATCCACCAGGGACTCGCCTTTCACCAGGCTGCTGGTGGCGGCAGCGATGTTGAAGGTGTCGGCGGAAAGCCTTTTCGCCGCGATCTCGAAGGACAGGCGGGTGCGGGTGCTGGGCTCGAAAAAGGCGTTGATCACCGTCTTGCCCCGCAAGGTCGGCACCTTCTTGATGGGCCGGGTGGAGATCTCCGTGAAGGTGGAGGCCACCTGGAGGATACGGTCGACCGCCCCTGCGTCCAGGTCGCTCAGGCCTAAGAGATGCTTCATGGCGTCAGTGGATGGTGTCCCCGAGCCGGCCCCAGCGGACCCCGAAGTCGTTGGCGTCCCAGGACCAGTAGATGATGAAGGCCTTGCCCTTCACCGCCGCCAGGTCGACGAATCCCCAGAACCGGCTGTCCAGGCTCTTGTCCCGGTTGTCGCCCATGACGAACACCTTGCCCTCCGGCACCTCCTGGGGTCCGAAGTTGTCCCGGGGGCCGGTGGGCATCACCGCCGGGTCCTCGTGCACGCCGTAGGCAGCCGCCTCCCGCTGGCCGTTCACGAACAGCTCCTTGTTGCGGACCTCGATGCGGTCGCCCGCCACCCCCACCACCCGCTTGATGAAATCCTTGGAGGGATCCTGGGGATAGAGGAAGACGATGATGTCCCCCCGCTCCGGCCGGCTGATCGGCACCCACAGGCCGCGGCCGCCCAGGGGATTGCGGATGCCGTAAATGAACTTGTTGACCAGGATGTGATCGCCCACCAGGAGGGTGGGCTTCATGGACTCGGAGGGAATCTTGAAGGCCTGGATGATGAACGTGCGGATGAACAGGGCCAGCACCAGGGCAATGAGGATTGCCTCGACGTACTCGCGGACCAGGGACTTCGTGCGGGCTTGGGGGGCAGACAAGGACATCTCCTTCTTGACGATATCTGGCATGATTCTTGATTGCTCACAGGAGGGTTGAAGGAAGGCAAACAGCCCACTTGTATCCGAAAACAGCGGAAAAGACAAGCGCCTTCGCCGCCTGGCCGCCTGGCAGCACGGCCGCCTGAGGCGAGGCCAGGCCCTCGGCCTGAAAAAAACTTGCCATCGCCGAACCGGCTGCCGCAAGCTGTTTTCAGGGTCGACCAGCCTGGAGGGCCCGTCTGCGACAGTGGGCGAGGGCTGCCAGGCCACAAAATGTTGAATCCGACAATGACGAGCACACCATATATAGCAATACGGAGAACCACAGGAGTTCTCAGAGCCACCTTGCGCAGTTGCGGCAACTGCTGGCCCCAGGAGACACGAGGCTGCGACGCGACGCCTGCATCGTCGGGGTCATCGTCGCCATGGGCATGAGGATCGCAAGACCGGATGCGGCTGCAGAGGCGGGGGCTCTCCACCTTGGCGCCATGCTCATGGAAGGGAGCCCGGCAAGCACCAGGATTTTTTTGTCTGGGGGCTTGTCTTGGCAGTCTTGTTCCAGTAGCATGGTGGAAAATCGCCCTGATCTGCCATCCGCAGTGCCGGTACTGGTGTGACCGGTCCAGGACAGCCCACAGGGCGGCCGAGAACCGCGTCCTTTTTGCCCTGACATTGCGATGCCCGCCATCGACTTTTCCCTTTTCCGCCGACAGAAGATCGCCGTGGGGCTGGACATCGGCTCGCATGCGGTCAAGGCCTGTGAGCTGGCCGAGACCCCCAAAGGGCTCGAGCTGCGCAGCCTGGGCAATGCCCTCATGCCCCAGGGTGCGGTGGAGGACGGCATCCTCCAGGACCCGGCGGCAGTGGCCAAGGTGATCAGCACACTCCTCCAGAACCTGAAGATCAGCGGCAAGAAGGTGGCCTTCTCCATGTCCGGCTATTCGGTGATCGTCAAGAAGATCAACCTGGCGGTCATGCCCGAGGCCGAGCTGGAGAAGCACATCCATGCCGAAGCTGAGCAGTACATCCCCTTCGACATCGCCGATGTCTATCTGGACTTCCAGGATCTCAAGACCTCCGGCCCCGAGGAGGATCGCACCGACGTCATGCTGGTGGCGGCCAAGAAGGAGGTGGTGGACACCTACCTTGCCATGCTCCAGGGTATCGGCCTGAAGCCAGTGGTGGTGGACGTGGACGCCTTTGCCTTGGAGAACGCCCTGTCCCACGCCACCGCCGATGACAATGTCGGCCTTATTGACATCGGCGCTGCCAAAATCAACATCAACATCCTGGTGGGCGGCAACTCCGCGGTGACCAGGGACGTGGTCCTGGGCAGCCGCCAGCTTACCGAGGACATCGCCCAGCGCCTGGGGGTGGACCTTGCCGAGGCGGAAAGCCTCAAGCTGGGGGTCACCCCGGCGGGCGAGCACCAGGCAGCGCTGGAGGAGGTGTTCTCGACAACCGTGCGCCAATGGGTCACCGAGATCCGGCGCGCCATCGATTTCTTCTCCTCGAACTACCCCGACGAGGCCCTGGCCAGGCTGATCCTGAGCGGCGGTGGCTCCAAGGTGCAGGGCCTCCGGCAGTATCTGGAATCAGCCACCGGCATCCCGGTGGAGCAGTCCAACCCGTTTGCTCGCATCCTCACCCCCCAGGACCGCATCGATCCGGCCTACGTGGCCGCGATCGCTCCGGAGATGGCCATCGCCGTCGGCCTGGCCACCCGGCCCTGCCCCATTTGAAGCCAGGAGCCGAGCCCAGCCGCCCATGATCCGCATCAACCTCCTGCCCATCCGGCAGATCAAGCAGCGCGAAGCCCTGAAGCGGCAGCTGGCCGTCTTCGTGCTCGCCCT
>JBFMBH010000181.1 GCA_040755095.1 Thermodesulfobacteriota bacterium | reverse complement strand
GGGGGGGGGCGCCCCCCCCCCCCCCCCCCCCCCCCCCCGCCGCGGGACACCCGAGGCAGGCACCATGCTCCCGCCCTACCGCAAGGCCCTCTACGCCATCGTCCTCCTGATTCTGGCCGTGCTCGGCATCGTCATCAGCCTGGGCAGCCGGCACTATCAGATGCACAGCCGTTACAGCCGGATCATCGAGCACAACGAGAAGCTCTTGTTCCAGTTCGTCACCATCCGGGAGCACGTCACCGAGTCCCTGCTGGAGAACCGTTTCCCCCAGCTGGGTGCCATCACCTCTGAGGTCGAGGACTTCAACGTCAATCTGAGCCGCATCCTGGAGGATCCGGTCATTCCGGATGAGCTGAAGCTCACCTTCGTCAACCAAGTGGACCTGGCCGGCATCATCCTGCTCATGCGCGGCCTGGCCAGCGGCCCGGCAGACCCGGCCCGGCTGCGGCAGCTCAACCACGAGATCCGCCTGCTGGGCGACCGGCTGGTGCTTTTCGACCGCCTGATTGTCAACCATGTCAAGGGGCGGCTGGTGGCCTTCCAGACCGTGGTGATTGGCGTGCTGGCCCTGGCGGTGTTCGTCATCATCAACATCGTGCTCCTGGGCCATCGCCGGCTGGCCGTGCCGGTCTTCGAGCTGGCCCGACAGGCGGATGCGATCCGGCGGCAAGGGCCGGCGGCCGGCCCGCTGTCGCAGCCCGGCGGGGTAGCCGGTGAGATCGCCGGTGTCCTGCAGGACCTTCTGGACGACCAGGAGCGGGTGGCGGCCGATCAACAGGCCCTGGCGCGGCAGCTGGTCCTCCAGGATCGGCTCCTGCAGGCCGTCAGCCGGGCCGCCACGCCGCAGGAGCTGGGTCTCGCCGTGGTCCGGGCCCTCACCGCCGAAGGGGACTACCAGCTGGCCTGGATCGGTCTGGCCGCCGGTGACGGCAGCGGCCTGCGGCTGCTGGCCGCGGATGCCTCCGGCACCATGACCCGGGAGGGCTGCCAGCTTTCCATGGAGCTGCTTCTGGACCTGGCGCGGGAGCGGGGGGAGGCCTTCGATGCCGCGGCGGTGGCCGTGGCCGGCCGCCAGCCCGTGGTGCGCACCGACATCCTGGCCGAGGTGCCGAAAGGCGCCTGGAAGCACACCCCCCTGGCCGCCGGCCCGGTGCATTGGCTTGCGGTGCCGCTGCTCGCCCAGGACCGGCTTTTCGGGGCTCTTTCCCTCTACCGGATCGGTGACCCGCCGGAGGCCGCGGCTGTCGAGGCGGCCCAGCGGTCAGCAGCCATCATCGCCGGTGGGCTTATGGTCCTGCAGCTGCATGCGGAGCACACCACGTCCCAGTGGCTGCGCCAGCAGATGGAGGCAGCGGGCGGCACCCTGGTTGTGCAGCTGAACCGGGAAGGGGGGATCGTGGCCGCCAATCCCGCCCTGTGCGAGGCCGGAGGCTGGACCCCGGCCGATCTTCTGGGCCGGCGCTGGCCGGTGATGCTCTCTGGCACCCAGGCCGGGCAGATCGCCGAGGCGGCGTGGCAGGCGGCGATACCCGGCCGGGCTGCGGCCGGGCCGCCGATGACCTGCACGGTGCGGGCCAAGGATGGTGCCGAGCGCTGGCTGGCCGGCGTCTTTGTCCGTCTGACCGCGGACCCCGCGGCCATGGTGCACGGCCTCTGGCTGGGCCGCGATCTCACCCCGGGTCGGCAGCTGGCCCAGCAGCAGCGGGCCTGGCTGGCCCAGGCCGCCGCCCTCCTGGATGGCCTGCCCGAGCCGGTGCTGGTGGCGGATCAGGAAGGGGCGGTGCTGGTGGCCAACAGTGCCGCAGCCGCAGCCGTGGAGCGGCCTGCGGAGGACCTGCGGGCGAAGCCCTGGTGGCAGGCCCTGGGGCTGGCCGCCGAGGAGACCCTGGTCGCCGGCCACCTGCAGCAGGCGCGTCCGGCGCAGCTGCCCCTCCATCGCCCGGGCAGCGACCGGGAGCACCTCCTGGTGCTCACCCCCTTGGCGGCGCTGGGTGATGGCCAATCAGCCTGTGTGCTGGCCCTGAAGGACGTCACCGCCGAGCGGCGGCGGCAGCTGGATCTGCAGAAGGCCTCCCAGCTGGCCGCCATCGGCGAGGTGGCGGTGGGCATTGCCCATGAGATCAGCAACCTGTCCAACGGCCTCATCAACCAGGCGCAGCTGGTGGCGGACAGTCTGGCGGCGCACTCCGGCGCCGAGCCGGACCAGGCCGAGCTGTGCAGCGGCATCATCAACCAGGGCGAGCGCATCGCCCAGGTGGCGGGGCAGCTCTTGGCCATGAACGGCAGCCGGGTCAGCCGGCTGGAGTCCGTGCGCATCGACCGGGTGATCGAGGACTCCCTGTCCCTGGTCCGCAACCAGCTCCGGAGCGATGGCATCCAGGTGCGCACCGATTTCGACCATGAGCTGCCATCGGTGCGGGTCAATGTCGGCCACCTGCAGCACGTGTTTCTCAACCTGCTCAACAACGCCCGCCATGCCCTCAATCTCCGCTACCACGGCCAGCACGACAACAAGCGGCTGGAGATCACCGGCCGCAGCCTGACCCGGGACGGCCGCCGGCAGCTGCGCGTCTCCTTCACCGACTGGGGGGTCGGGGTCGATCCCAGCATCATCCATCACATCTTCGATCCCGATTTCTCCACCAAGCCGGCCTCGGAAGGCACCGGCCTGGGCCTGGCGGTGAGCCAGAGCCTGGTCCGCCAGCACCAGGGCGACCTGCGCATCGAGAGCATCCCCAACGACCACACCACGGTCATCGTCGATCTGCCCAGCGAGCAGGCCGTCTGAGGCCTTCTCCGGAAAGGCGTCGCACCAGGCCCAGTGCCCGGTCTCCGGTCGGGCCGGCACGGGGAGGCCAGCCCTCGCTCACCAGACGCAACATGCTCAAGGCCCGTTCGGACGCCCGCACCGGCTTCAGCGTCACCCAGGCCCTGTGGGATCTGGGCCACATGCGCGAGGAGGACACCTCGCCGGTGGATCTCGTCACCCGACGCTATCCGGAGATCTGCATCCTCAAGCCCTTCAACACCTGTCCCCAGATC
The DNA here is from genome assembly GCA_040755095.1 of Thermodesulfobacteriota bacterium. NCBI lineage: Bacteria > Pseudomonadati > Thermodesulfobacteriota > Thermodesulfobacteriota bacterium. The sequence goes on along the minus strand of JBFMBH010000181.1, from coordinate 3,910 downwards.
TGCGTCTACTGCCAGCGCAACTGGGAGATCGAGGATGCCATGGCCCAGGGCGCCTTTGCCGGCATGCCGGCCATTGAGGCGGCAGTGGATTGGATCCGGGAGCACCCCGCCATCCGCGAGGTGCTGGTCACCGGTGGCGATCCCCTGGCCATGGGCGACAGCCGCATCCTCGCCATTCTGGAGATGCTGGCCGCCATCCCGACCGTGGAGCGGATCCGCATCGGCACCCGCACCATCCTCACCATGCCCATGCGGATCACCCCGGCCTTGGCCGACGGCTTGGCCGCCTTCCGGCAACCGGGCCGGCGGCAGGTGGCGGTCATCACCCACGCCCAGCACCCGTACGAGATCACCCCGGAGGTGGTCGCAGCCGTGGAGGCGTTGCGGCAACGGGGCATCCCGGTCTACAACCAGCTGGTCTACACCTTCTACAGCTCCCGGCGCTTCGAGGCCGCGGCCCTGCGGCGCCTCCTCCACCTGGTGGGCATCGATCCGTACTACACCTTCAACACCAAGGGCAAGGAGGAGACGGCCGAGTACCGGGTGCCCATCGCCCGCCTGCTCCAGGAACAGCAGGAGGAGGCTCGACTGCAGCCCGGTCTGGAGCGCACCGACGAGGCGGTCTACAACGTGCCCTTTCTGGGCAAAAACTACCTCAAGAGCCGGGAGCACCGGGATCTCATCGGCGTGCTGCCCGACGGCTCCCGGGCTACGAGCTCTACCCCTGGGAGAAGGGCATCACTCGCACCGTCCAGACCTGTCTCGCCTTCGACGTGCCGATCCTGGACTACCTGCAGCGCCTGGCCGCCGCCGGCGAGGACGTCACCGACTACAACACCATCTGGTACTACTTCTGAGAGGGGACGAACGCTCAGGCGGAATCGCGTGCATGGCCCTCTTTGACGCCTACCTCTTCGTCGATTGGAGCGCCGCGAATGGCGCCCGACCCCAACAGCCTGCCCGGGACGCGGTCTGGGTGGGCGAGCTCGTCCCCGCCTTGCGCTCCCAGCAGGAGACGTACCACCGGACACGGGAGGCCGGCGTCAGGCATGTGGCAGGACTCCTCCACGGCCACGTCCGGGAAGGGCGCCGGGTTCTGGTCGGGTTCGATTTCCCCTACGGCTACCCGGCCGGGCTTGCCGCTGGCCTCGCCCTGCCGGCCGGTCCCCTGGCATGGTGGACGGTGTGGGCGGAGCTGGCGGCTCGGGTCCAGGACGCCGCGGACAACCGAAACAACCGCTTCGCCGCCGCCGGTGCCCTGAATACGATCCTCCGCCGCGGACAACCGGGCCCGTTCTGGGGCTGTCCGGTGGGCACTTCGGTCCCGAACCTGGAAGCCCGTTCCCCCGGTTTCCCCAGCCGGTGCGCCAGCGGTGTCGAGCTGCCGAGACTCCGCCTCGTCGAAGCCCGCTTGCCGGGCACGCAAGAGGCCTGGAAGCTGTTCGGCGCCGGCAGTGTGGGTAGCCAAGCCCTGGTTGGCATCCATCACCTCTACCGGCTCCGGCGCAACCCTGATCTGGCCCCGGTGAGCCGCGTTTGGCCATTCGAGACCGGCTTCAGTCCGACCCCGTCGCCGAGCCAGGGGCCATCCATTCTGCATGCGGAAATCTGGCCCGGGGTGGTCAAGGAACAGACTCAGGGGCTGATGCGCGCCAACCCCGCGCTGATTCGGGACCGCGCCCAGGTCCGCGCCCTGTGCGCATGGGCTGCCGCATGTGATGGCACCGGAACCCTCGGCCAGTACTTCGTCTGGCCCGCTGGCCTGGACCAGAGCCAGGCGCGGGTCTGCGTCGAGCAGGAAGGGTGGATCCTTGGCGCCGTGTAGGCCGCGCTGGCTGCTGGCCGTGCGCCCCGGCTGCCCGCGACACCGGGGGCACGGCGAAGGCGCTCCGGTCCGTTTCTATGGACGTGGCACGCCCTGAACGACGAAGGCGCGGCGTTGCCAAGGAGGGAGGTCGGGGAATGGTGGCTCGGGTGGATGGAGGGGGTGGCTGGCGGGCAACGCCAAGGGGGAGGTTGACGATGATGGCATCAGGAAGGCGGGCTCACGGGAGGAAGAGGGGCGGCGCGATCACGGCCGGTTGCGGTCGTCGCCTCGCCGGTACGCTCCTGGCGCTGTGGCTGGTCCTGGGGGCGGCAGCCGCCCAGGCGGCGTGGCCCCAGGTCGTGGCCTCGAAGGACGGCACCCCGATCTCCTACGAGGTGCGGGGGCCCGGCGAGACGACCCTGGTGCTGGTGCACGGCTGGAGCTGTGACGCCCGCTACTGGCGCGCCCAGGTGGAGGCCTTGTCGGCCACCTACCGGGTTGTCACCCTCGACCTCGCCGGACACGGGCATTCCGGCGCGGCCAGATCCCGGTACACCATGCAGGCCTTCGGTGAGGACGTGCAGGCGGTCACCGAGGCGGCGGCCAGTGGCAAGGTCATTCTCATCGGCCATTCCATGGGCGGGGTGGTCATTGCGGAGGCGGCCCGCCTTCTGCCGGGGCGCGTGCAGGGGCTGATCGGCGTCGACACCCTGCACAACATCGAGCATCCCCTGACCCGGGAGGAGCTGGAGCAGATGGCCGCTCCCTTGCGCCAGGACTTCCCGGCCGGCTGCCGCCAGTTCGTCCAGGGCATGATTGGCGCCGGCACCGAGCCGGCGCTGCGCGACTGGATCCTGGCGGACATGGCAGCGGCACCGCCGGCGGTCGCCATCAGTGCCCTGAACGAGATGATGTCCCTGTACGTCACCGGCGACGCGGCCCGGCTGTTCGAGGCGGTGCCCCTGCCGGTGATCGCCGTCAACGGCGACCTGTGGCCCATTGCTGACGAGGCCAACCGGCGGCACATGGCCTCCTTCGAGGCCGTGGTCTTGAAGGGGGCCGATCACTTCCTCATGCTGACCCGACCCGACGAGCTCAATGCCGCCCTGGCGCAGGCGGTCAAGGATCTCCTGGCCAGGCCGGCGCCCGGGGATGGCGGGCAGTGAAGAGGGCCGCTCCGGAGGGCGGCCCCTGGCCCCCGGCCGGTGGCAGCCGCTTCCGTCCGGTCGCCGATCCTTGATCTGGCCGCCCCAGGGCCATGGTGCCCCGCCGCTCCGCGCCGGCCAAGACCTCCTGCCGCCGTTCCCCGCGGCCACCCCCCGTTCGCCCGGGCGGCCGCTGCTCCTGGCCAGTCTACTCGCCAGCCCCCGGCTCGCCTCCTGGCCAGGCGCTCCGCATCCCCTCCGGCTCCCGCCGCCCCAGACCCGGTGGCACTGCCCGGTCCGCGAACCGCCGGCCGGCAAGCTGCCGGGCCTTGGCCCGCGCCTGCCTGCTGCTCGCGCCCTCTGTCTGGCCTGCCATATCACCGGTCGCTGTCCACCCTCCTGCGCCGCCCGCACGAGAAGTGGCCAAGACCGTCAATGACGACAAACTGGTGCTCCGATCACCTCCTGTATGACCTCTGGGGAGGCCAGGGGATCGGCGGGGTGAAGCGGCCGGCATGCGGGGGTAGGGCGTGGGGCGCCCCAGCGGCCGAGGGCCTGGACATCCCGCCATCACCGCCGGCCGCCAGGCGATCCCGGCGCAAACAAACAGCCCTTTGGCGGGGGAGCATTTCCCTTGACCAGCAATGTCCCGGAAGGGTAAGAACCATCTGGCGGGTGCTCGGCCGCCGGCGGTGCGTCTCCCGATTGCGAAGGGGAGGCGCTGCGGAGAACGGCACGAAGGCCGCCCCCGGTGGCCACCCCCCGGCGGAAGGGGCGTAGGGACGGCCTCCCCGCTGGCCACCTCCGGCGGGAAGGTCGTAGGGGCGGCCCCCCGTGGCCGCTCGCCGAGCGGGGCCCAGGAAGAAGGGTACCGGATGCCTTCTCCGCGGGGGGCAAGATCCGGGTGCGGGGTTTCGCCATCAGAGACGGTCGAGAGGGCTTTGCAGGCGCTGGATGT
>JBFMBH010000180.1 GCA_040755095.1 Thermodesulfobacteriota bacterium | reverse complement strand
TAAGGAAAATCGCGACCACCCCTTCAGGAGCCTGTCAAGAAAAAAATGCGCCTCCGGCGAAATTTTTTATCTCGAAAATCCGCCAAGTTACACTGATGGTCTTCGTTCTCCGGTGGCCGTAAGCCACTCCAAACTGCCCCGGATTCCCGCAGCGTCCTGGCTGATTCCGGCAAAAAGTTTACGAAGCCCACGCGTCAAACCCTATGGGAATAGCCAAGTTTGGGGGCTCCGGGAATTGCTGCGATTGCCGAGAATCTGAGCCCCAGTGCGGCAATGAGGCGCGATCTACGGCGACGGCGGAAGGAATCGGGTGTCTCGGTCTAACGGCTGCGGAGTCGGGCACCTGAGGAGGACCAGAATACCGGAGCACACCACATCCCCTGGTTGAGGATCGACCGTTTTGTCACTCCAGGCTGTGCGCACACAGACCCTCTGTGCCTCTTTCTCCTTCACGAGATACTCATGCCAACCCGCTGGATTCTTACCCTGAGTCGCAAACGCACATCATGGTACCCTGGGACGCCGGGCGCCCTAACCTTGGCCGCCTGACAACCGAGGGTATTTGTATCTATCGTGTACCCGCGCAAGGCGTCAACAGAATCCTGACCCCTTCAGTTGCTGGCATGGCGGTCAACGTAAGCGCTTAAGCAGCCCTTCTGGCGGGCGGAGGCGCAGTTCGGTATGGATGTTGTGTCGTGGCAGGAGGGCGAGGTACTCCTCGCGGCTGGAGGCGTGGGGGATGCGCTGAAGATGAAGCGCATGTGCCTGGAGACATCAAGGCCATTGGCCCTGGCGGTGGCGATCAGGCTGAAGGCGATGGCCCTGCCCAGGAGGCTTTTGGGCGGCGTGGTCGGGGCGCGCTTATCCAGGCGGTCCTTGATCCCCTCCAGAATCGGCGTGGCCTTTTCCTGGCGGAGATCCCGGATCTGTGCCGGGGCAAGCTCGGCCGAACGTATCCCTGCGGAGGAGGACGAATAATGGGTCAGGCGAGCGATGCGCCTGCCCCTTGTTGATTTTCTGGACCCCAACGGGACTCGAACCCCTGTTACCGGCGTGAGAGGCCGGGAAAGGCCGCCAGAGCCATAAGGCATGACCAGACGGCCGGATGCTCCCGGGGAGCAGCATCCTGCCCGGGTGAGTGAGCATCCGGACTGGGCAGTGGCGAGCACCAATCCCGATCTGGGCGAGCTGCTTGCCCGGGCGGCAGGGAGGCAGTAAGGTAAGGCGGTAAGGAATCGTACCATAAGGAGGCTGCCATGATCGCCATCGCCAAGATCACCAGCAAGGGACAGACCACGGTGCCACGGGAAATCCGGGCCCTGCTCAAGGTCAAGCCCGGCGATTCCATCGCCTGGGAGGAGACCGCTAACGGCGGGGTGCAGGTGCGCCGGATCGAGCCCACGGACGTGGAGTATCTCCGGGCCCTGGAGGGGACGCTCTCTGAGTGGGCCACGGCCGCCGACGAGGAGGCCTACCGTGACCTTTAACGCCTTTGTGGTGGTCCGGGTGCCTTTTCCGTTCACCGACCGGGCCGCCAGCAAGAACAGGCCCGCCCTGGTCCTTTCCGACCCGGGGTCCTTCAACACCCCTGCCGGCCACTCGGTGATGGCGATGATCACCTCGGCGGCCAACCCGCCCTGGCCCCTGGATTGCCCCATCCAGGACCTGGCCAGCGCTGGCCTCCCCGCCTCGTCCAAGGTGCGCTTCAAGCTCTTCACCCTGGATCATCGGCTGGTGCGCGGCCAGATGGGCAGTCTCGGCAGCGGAGACGAGCAGGCGGTTCGTGCGGCGCTCCAGCGGCTCCTGGGGTATGAGCAGCGGTAGAGGGGAACCGTCGCCGCCCAGGAAAGAAACGCTTTTTGCGGGGCGTCGGGCCGGCGATGCTATCGCCGGGCCTCTCAAGGCCTCCTGGGCCGCAAAGACACCCATGAGCCATGCCTTCATTGGGTGACGAAGCCAACGGTGGCTCAGCCGGCATGGAAGCCGACCCGCCAGCTGGGCTACCGGCTCTCCACCCTCTGCGAGCGAGCGGGCTTCGCCGAGGACGACCCGGCCTCCAACGAGATCATCACCTCCTGGAGCGCCATCGAGGCCACCGCCGCCAAAGCCTCCGGCCCGCAACAGCGCTCCCTGTTCTGAAGAAGGCGCCAATCATGCTGCAGATTGAGCATCTGGAGATCGAAGGGTATCGGCTCTTCCGGCAGGTACAGTTGCGAAACCTCTCCGCCCTGGTTGCCCTGGTGGGCGCCAACGGCAGCGGCAAGTCGTCCCTTCTTGATGTCTTCTCCTTTCTCAAGGTGGTGGCGGTGGATGCCAAGCCGACCGAAGACGGCCGTCTGGTGCTGCGCTTCCACGATGGGGCCTTCAAGGATCCCTTTGTCGCCCGGTTCGTATCGGACGGCACCATCAAGATGTTTCGCCTACCTGGTGCTGCTCTACGACCCCAAGCCCTTTCCCCTGCTGGCGGTGGAAGAGCCGGAGAACCAGCTCTACCTGGAGCTCTTGACCGAGCTGGCCGAGGAGTTCCGGGACTATGCCCGCCGGGGTGGCCAGGTCTTTGTCTCGACCCATTCCCCGGACTTCCTCAATGCCCTGCAGCTGGACGAGATCTATTGCCTGGAGAAGCGGGACGCCTTTGCCTTCATCACCAGAGCCGCGGATTCCGAACTGTTGCGAAACCTGGTGGCGGAAGGGGATCTGCCCGGCAGCCTCTGGCGCCAGGGGCTCTTGACCGGGGTGGCGCGATGACCGGGCGAATCGTCTTCCTTCTTATGGAATATGGAGCCAAGCCACGACCGTCACGCTGGAGATCGCGGCCGTCCCCGGCGGCGCTGCCGACCACGTCAAGAGGGCTGTCTCGGAAAACGCTCGCACCCTCGGCATGAAGAACGCCGACTGGGAGTGATGACCGCGGGGGATTGCGTGGAGAAAAAAAAAGGGTGCTGGACGAACCCTCCGTCCAACACCCTTCTGTGCTCCTTGGCGACCCCAACGGGACTCGAACCCGTGTTACCGGCGTGAGAGGCCGGTGTCCTAGACCGCTAGACGATAGGGCCGAAATGTTGGCCTGTATCTAAATGATACCCGGCCGCTTGTCAAGGCGTTTTCGTGCCAGCCACGATCCGGCGGCCGAGCTCCCGGGCCGCCGCCAGCTCCTCGGCCCGGCCCTCCAGGTCGCCCCGCTTGTCCGCGCCCCGCACCAGCAGATCGCCGCCATAGCCCATGCCCATGGCGTCGAAGGCGTAGCGCATGGTCATGACCGCGCCGTCGAAGAGACGCGCTCCCCGGGTGGCGCCCACCGAGATGAAGTAGCCCAGGCGCGCCGGATCCCGATGCCACTCCCCCCGCTCCTGAAGCAGCCGCTTGCGGGACCACAAGGCCTGCGTGCGGTCCACAAAGGCCTTGGTGTGGGCGGTGACCCCATAGAAGAAGATGGGCGAGGCGACCACGATCCGCGGCAGGGTCCACAGCTTCTCGTACAGGCAGTCCATATCATCGTCCAGCACGCACTCCCCGGTCTGATCGCAGCCGCCGCAGTGGATACACGGCTGGATCCAGAGCTTGGCCAGCCGCACCGTCTCGACACCGGCGCCCGCCGCCTCCATGCCCTCAATGGCCGCCAGGGCCAGGGTCTCGGAATTGCCCAGCTTGCGGGGGCTGCCCAGGATGACCAGGATCTCCATGACCTTCTCCTATGCCGCTGGCTTCTCATCGGCCGGTGCCGCTGCCAGGGGCGCGAGGCGGCCATAGAACTCCGCCTCGTCCCGGAGCGCTGCTGCCAGCTCCGCGGTCAGGAGCCAGGGGGCACAGCGCCAGCGCCAGTTGCCCTTGGGCACGCTGGGGGTGTTCATGCGGCAGTCGCTGCCGAAGCCCAGGACATCCTGCAAGGGCAGCACCGCCAGGGCCGCCACTGAGCTGTACGCCAGGCGGAGGAAGTCCCAGTGCACTGGGCTGCCCACCTGGCTGTGGGCATAGCGCAAGGCCCGCGCCTTGCTGGCGGCAGGGACGCCGGGATCGAAATACCAGCCCACCGTGGTGTCGTTGTCATGGGTGCCGGTGTAGACGACACAGTTGCTGGTCCGGAAGTTGTGGGGCAGGTAGGCGTTTTCGGCGCCGGCATCAAAGGCAAACTGGAGGACCTTCATCCCGGGCAGGCCCAGGGCATCCCGCAGGGCCTCTACCTCCGGGGTGATGAGACCGAGATCCTCGGCGATGATGGGCAGATCCCCCAGCTGGGCGGCCAGATACCGGAAAAAGGGCTGGCCAGGACCAGGCAGCCAGCGACCCGCCACCGCCGTTTCCTCGGCCGCCGGGATCGACCAGTAGCTCTCGAAGCCCCGGAAATGGTCCACCCGCACGACATCGAACAGCCGGAGAAGGTGGGCGAAGCGGCGGGCCCACCAGGCCCACAGGGCGGAGCTTGGCCGGCCTTGGTCGTCATGCCAGCGGTAGAGAGGAGTGCCCCAGCGTTGGCCGGTACGGCTGAAGTAGTCGGGCGGCACCCCGGACACCTCGGTGGGCAAGCCCGTTTCCCGGTCCAGAAGGAAGAAATCCTGGTTGGCCCACACCTCGGCGGAATCATGGCCCACGTAGATGGGCAGATCCCCGATAAGCCGCACCCCCTGGTCCGCAGCATAGGCCCGCAGGGCCTGCCACTGGCGCTGGAAGCAGTACTGGCCGAAGCGCACCCGATCGATCTCGGTCGCCAGGCGCCGGGCCGCAGCAGCCAGGGCCTTGCGGTGCCGCCGGGCCAGCGGCCGGGGCCAGCGGCACCAGGACTCGCCCTGATGGGCGGCCTTGAGCACCGCGAACAGGGCGTAGTCATCGAGCCAATGGGCCTCGGCGGCACAGAAGGCCGCAAACTCCGGGTCCGGCCCCAGGCTCTGCCAGCCGGCAAAGGCCTTCCGAGCCAGCGCGGCCTTGTGGGCCGCCACCCGCTCAAACTCCACCAGATACGGTGAAGCGCCGAGCGCCCCGAGGTCGGTTGCGGACAGCCAGCCGGCCGCGGCCAGATCCTCGGGGCTGAGCAGGAGCTGGTTGCCGGCAAAGGCGGAATCGCTCATGTAGGGCGAATAGTCGTAGGCGGCGCCGGCGGGCGTCACCGGCAACATCTGCCAGACCGTCTGGCCGGCGGCGGCCAGAAAGTCCACGAACCGCCGCGCCCCGGGGCCCAGATCGCCGATTCCGAAAGGGCTGGGCAGGGAGGTGAGGTGGGCCAGAATGCCGCAGCTGCGCGCCAGCTCCATGTCGTCTCCAGGCACAAACAGGCCGGGACCATGCCCGGCCTGTTGTCAGAAAATCCGGTTTCCTTTTCTCCGACGCCAAAGCTAGAATGAATATAGGCGTCTGGGCTCCGGACTGTCAAGCCGCGCCCAGTGAGGCTTTCCAGGCAGGCCTGGATTCTGTCGTTGCGCAGAGGCCAGACCTGCCGTAAAATGGCGCGTTCGCCACTGTCCCAAGGGGCGCTGCCCCACCCCCATCCACACCAGGTCAGCAGATCCCCAGGAGAACCCACGCCCGTGTCGACCGACATCAAAGCGAAGCTCTTGGAGGTTGGCAAGGACGAGGGCTGCATCAGCTTCTCCCTGCTCAACGACCTCATCCCCAGTGACGTCAACGACCCCAACAAGATCGAAGAAATCTTCGACTTCCTCGGCGAGAACAACATCGAGATCGTCAGCGAGGATCCCTCAGGCCACAAGCGGACCCTGGGCGGCAAACTGTGGGACGATGGCGATGAGGGCAGTCAGGATCTGGAGGGGGCGGGCCAGGAAGAGGCCCTCGAGGACGCCTTCGCGGTGCCCGAGGAGTCCGGAGAGGCGGAGGAGACCACCACCACCTATCTCCGGGAGATGGGCCGGTTCGATCTCCTGACCCCGGAGCAGGAGGAGCAGTACAGCCGAGCGATCCGGGACGGTTTCCAGAGCATCATCCAGGCCATCCGCGACGAGCGGGGCACCCTGCCGGAGATCCGCTCCCTGCAAGCGCGGATCGACCTGTGGGAGCGCCGTGATCCCACCCTCAAGCCGAAAAAGCAGCACCTGAACCAGATGCGCCGCGGGGTGGATGGCCTGGCCGAGCGCTATCCGGACCAGGAGCGCCTGGCCAAGCTCCGCGACCTGGTGGACGAGAGCAGCGACGCCATCGAGGTGGCCAAGGACGAGATGATCAAGGCCAACCTGCGGCTGGTGGTGAGCATTGCCAAACGCTACATGCACCAGGGCCTCACCCTGGCCGACCTCATCCAGGAAGGCAACCTGGGCCTGATGCGGGCGGTGTTCCGCTTCGACTACACCAAGGGCAACAAGTTCTCGACCTACGCCAGCTGGTGGATCCGCCAGGCCATTACCCGGGCGATCCTGGACAAGACCCGCACCATCCGCCTGCCGGTCCATTTCCTGGAGCTGCGGAGCCAGTTCTTCAAGGCCTTCTACGCCCTGCTCAAGGAGCTGGGCCGGGAGCCGACCCCGGTTGAGATCTCCAAGAAGACCGGCCTGACCATGGACAAGATCCTGGCCATCCTGGAGGCCTCCCGGGAGCCCATCTCCCTGGAGACCCCGGTGGGGGACGACGACTCCACCCTGGGCGATTTCCTGGAGAACCAGGAGTCGGTCTCCCCGTACGAGGCGGTGAAGGGGCAGGAGCTGGCCGAAAGGGTCAACGGTATCCTGGCCACCTTGAGCCCGCGGGAGGAGAAGATCATCCGCCTGCGCTTCGGTATCGGCGAGGATGCGGAATACACCCTGGAGGAGATCGGCAAGCGTTTCAATGTCTCCCGGGAGCGGATCCGCCAGATCGAAAAGAAGGCCTTGAACCGCCTGCGCCACTCCAGCCGCCGGGAGAAGCTGAAGTATTTCCTGGACTAGGCTCGCCGCGGCCGCCGATCCCCTGCTGGCGGCCCTGATCGCCTTTGCTGGCGGCATCGCCACCGCCGCCCTCTCACCCCTGCCCCGGCTTGCGACTCCCCTGCTGTGGCTGGCTGCCTTCTTTGCGGTGCCCCTC